>DATBXH010000430.1:0-6592 GCA_036514375.1 Bacteroidales bacterium
AAAAAGCATTCTTATTGTCGAAGACGATGAGGCCAATTCGCTTTATTTGAACGAAATACTTTCAGGATATGACCTGGTTATCTTTAATGCTTTTAATGGAGAGGAAGCCTTGCAGTTGATTAATGACAATCCGAATGTCGATTTGGTACTTATGGATATTCGTTTGCCTGACACCAACGGTTTAATTCTGACCCGGCTGATAAAAGTATCGCGTCCGCAAACAGTTGTTGTGGCGCAAACAGCATATGCTTCACACGAAGATGTGGAGGAATGCCTGAGAGCAGGGTGCAACGATTATATAGCAAAACCCATCAACGAACGAAAATTATTCGATCTTATAAGGCATTACCTGGAAAGTAATTAGCGGATGTGACCATGATGCTTGCGGTTTCGGATGAAACGCTTGAATAATGTAGGAATTGGATTGACGACCGGCAGGATTTCAGTTAATTCTTTACTTCTCCATAATAAAGAAATGTACCTATCCGGGAGTCATCTATAATTTCACCACCGATTTCACTTTTCACTGCTTCAAGAAATGCTTTGCAACCGGAGAGTACAATACGATTGTTAAATCCAACCAACGAATCGATATCATCCCTGGCAGGGTCGCATTCATCCAGCAGGTGAAGATTCTTTTTAATACTTTCCGTTACTTTATGATAAAGCTCGATACTATTGATATGCGTTTCCATACAAATACAAAAAAATGATAAAGTACCTGAGGCTAGTATAAATTGCTAAAATCCATATTTCTGCTCAGCCAGATGAGTAAAATTAATGAGGGAAAGCCAACCAGAATGATGTAAGCAATATCCTCACTATACTTTTCAATTTGTTTTTTCAGATATAGAATCACTTGTGTCATGATCACCCTTTCTGAAATAGTAAGGAAAGATATCCAAAAGACATTAAGCTAATATTTACTTCATGTTAAGTAAATCTTAAGTTTAAAAAAGAAGGTCCTATGGGCTGATGGGGTACCTTATCCGTTAAAGTTATGTGTATAAAATGATAAGTTTTATATTGAACCGATAGTACAATTACCCTTTAAGTTCGTTTTATCAGAAAGCTGATCTGAACTTTTCAGGATCGTTTCAGTCAGTAATGAACCTCATATTAAAAATAAACCTTTTATGAAAAGATTGCTCGACACTAATTTATGGCTTATAATATGCTTCTCCTGTCTGCCTCACGAATCCCAGGCACAACATATAATGGATTTAGGTAATAAGCATATCAGCGTCTTTACCACGGCCCGGAATACCAACCTGAGAATTTCCGTTACAGACACACTTAAACTGGAGGATGCGCAGCAACCGGTAGAGAGAGAAGCCTGGATAACAGTCGATCCGTCTAAAACCTTTCAATCAGTTATTGGTATCGGCGGTGCTTTAACCGATGCAGCGGCAGAAACTTTTGCTAAGCTCCCCGAATCTGTCCAAAAAGAATTGCTTACATCGTATTACGATCCGCAAAAAGGAATTGGCTATACATTGGGCAGGACTAACATAAATAGTTGCGATTTTTCGAGTGACAATTATACGTATGTTGCGCTGAACGATTCTTTGCTCAAAACATTTAATGTAGCTCACGACGAAAAATATAAAATCCCTCTCATAAAACAGGTGATTACTTTTGCAGGCGGAAAACTTCTGATGTTTGTCAGCCCCTGGAGTCCACCAGCATGGATGAAAGATAACAATGACATGCTGCATGGCGGTAAACTCCTTCCCAGGTATCGCCAGGCTTGGGCCAATTATTACGTCAAGTTTATAAAGACTTACGAATCCATGGGGATTCCCGTTTGGGGATTAACCGTTCAAAATGAACCAATGGCTGTACAAAAGTGGGAATCCTGTATATATACTGCTGATGAGGAGCGCGACTTTATTAAATATTATTTGGGTCCGACCTTGAAAAGAGATGGGCTCGGGAACAAAAGACTCATGGCGTGGGATCATAATCGCGATCTCTTTTATCATCGTGTCTGTGTGATCATGAGCGATCCTGAAGCAGCAAAATACATCTGGGGATTTGGTTTTCACTGGTACGAAACATGGGCCGGTGGTGATATGCAGTTCGGAAACGTGAAGCTGGTAAACGAGGCATTTCCGGACAAAAATCTCTTATTTACCGAAGGCTCTATTGAAAAGTTCCAACCGGATAGCGTAAACAGCTGGGCATTGGGAGAAAGATATGGCCGTTCTATGATCAACGACTTTAATAACGGAACCTGCGGTTGGACCGATTGGAATATTTTACTCGATGAAAAAGGTGGTCCAAACCATGCCGGTAATTATTGTTATGCACCTGTGATCGCAGACACCAGGACCGGGAAGCTCATTTATACGAACATATTCTATTACCTGGGTCAATTCTCCAAATTTGTTCGTCCTGAGGCCAAACGTATATCAAGTTTATCGAATCGTGATCAATTAATTACCACGGCTTTTCTGAATGCTGATGGGAGAATCGTCATCATAGTGATGAATACATCGGATAAAGAAATGAAATATAACCTTTGGATCGGGGGGAAAGCAACAAAAACTAATAGTTTGCCTCACTCCATTTCGACCCTGATAGTGGAATGAGCGTTTTATTATGCAAAGAAACAAAAGTAAGGCTTTATCCGGAAAGAAACGGTTTAGGCCGTTTTATTTCCGTTCGTTTCAGCCTTTTAATCAAATAATCCGGGAGATTCTGATGATGTTTGTCTTAGGACCCTCCGGATTGGCCGTCTATTTTGGATTATAGTGATCCGGTTTTACCAATCTACATCCATAAGGACAGGATGACGCCCATAATAAGAAGTGAAATTAGCCAGAATGCGTTGTCGAGAAGCCAAAGCCCCCATGGTTTTTTCTCATAAAGCTTGGTTGTTAACGTTACCGGAGCTATAAATCCAAGCCACCCGTGAAATCCGCCCATTAATCCACCCCCAATACCAGTGATTTTAAAGTAGCTGTTTCCGAAAACAATCATGTGCCATAAAACAAAGCTCATGATAAAAGCCCCTATGACAGAAAGCACGATGTTCATTGCAGCCGGTTTCATTTCTGTAATACCTGTAAGTTTCTGCCATTTTTTACCGAAGATGAATCCATACCAAACAGTAGCAATTACGTAGTTAGCAATGGTAGCAATAATAACTGCCAGAATGTTTACATGTACTCCCATGATGGTAATCCTCCTAATTTTTGGGTAATTCGTTTTCTACTCGTATGGCTTTTCGAAATGCGCCCCGTTTTTGAAGTGGGTTCTGGTCTCCACATTATTTAGCCATTGAAGACAGGTTTGTTATCGGCGAATTCCTTATCTGATAACCCGGGATTATTGAAAAAGTAGTTGAGGAAAATGTGCATAAGTAGCATAGAGTCAGGTAAGGATTAAAAACCAAAACAGTTGGGCGAAGACCACATCTCATCCAACTGTTTCGTAAACATTTGTTGCAATTATCTCATACCCGTCTCCATATCCGGGTGGAATTTATTCGTGAATTTCGCCGGTTTCTGCAAATTTCTGCAAAAACGGCAGTAAATCTCTTACTTGTTTTTGAGTCAGGTGCATGCGTGCATTAACGGCTTTTCCGTTAATATCTTTGTCAACTCCCAACCAAATCTTATTTTCCAGCGCAGCATTGCTTTTTTGAAGGCTGCACTGTTGTTTATAATCGTCTTCGAAAATTATTTTATTTAGATTCTCATCAACCTTCATACTCAATGATTGTGTTTTGCCTATAAAATACCAGTTCTTAATACTTACACAACAACAACGGAATTCTCACTTTGAAATTCATTGGGCACGAATTTGTCAGCTTCAGTTTCGTTGATCCATTCCCGTCCATCAATCACATACCGAAACTGGTATTCCCTACCTTTTTCGAGTTCTACGGAAGCTGAAAATTCACCGCTTTTCGCTTTTTTCATTGCAATACTTTCGATATCCCAGTTGTTAAAATCTCCGGTGAGATTTACCTTGTGTGCCCTTTCTGCGATATCTTTTGCAAGTACAAATGTCACCTTGCAAACCGGCTTTGTTTTGTTGTATAGTTTTTTCAGGCTCATGGTAATTAATTTTAAGTGATTTGATCATTAAATATACAAAATATTTAAGCGAAAAGTTGAATAATCTTTTAAGAATACTTGAAATTATTGTTAACTGTTATTTGCTTCCGGCTCTGTGCGCTGTTTTTCTCAAACATAAAAAGTAGGGAAGATAGCAAGGTAGGGATCTAACATTTGTGAGCTGAAAAGTCAGCCCTATGAAAACAAAAATAATAACCCTTTACTTTAATCGATCAATCATGAAATCAATGGCTCAAATCTCAATTACTATTTTATGCTTTCTGCTGCTTACATCGTGTAAAAAAGATGGCAACCCAACCAGGCAATTTACTATTAACACGGATACCTATTTAAATTATCCCCAGTTTGTCAGATCAGGATTAATTGCATATTATCCTTTCAATGGAAATGCTGATGATTATAGTGGAAACCGTAATCATGGGCTGGTCCATGGTGCTACTCCTTCTGTTGATAGGTTTGGAAATCCTAACCGGGCATACTCATTTAACGGAATTGATCATTTTATCGAAATTCCAAATTCTGACGATTTCAATGGCAATGAATACACTATATGTTTCTGGACAAGGACAGCAATCTCACACGATGAATCGATACGGTCGGTACTATCCAAATCGGATTCAGCATGTAACGGTTATACTATCGACCTGTCGCACCTTGGTTCTTATGGGCTCAGATTAAAATCGCCCAATCCGAAAATTGATAGTTGGGCAGAGCTACTTAGATCTATAGGGGAAGGACAAACCTATGAGTTTATCTCAATAATATTTAATACAGAACAAGTGAAGGCCTATCATCAGGGATTTCATGTTCCGATGATTACTTACACGCCGACTTATCTTTCCAACAATAATAATTTTCCCCTTTATATCGGGAAAAGTTTATCTCCTTTTTATATGAATTTTAAGGGTGAAATTGATGATGTGATGATATATAACCGCGTTTTGTCCGATAGGGAAATAATGGCCTTGTATCGTTGGAAGTAATTTGGGATCACGGATCTGTTTTTGCCAGCCGTTAGGTGTCAACATAACTTTTTGATAAAGCCGGCTGCCGATAATTACACCGGCAACCAGCCTAATTTATCATATCTGAGTAATATATTTCCGTAATTTCTTTTGCGATGCTCTTTCGCTTTCATAAACAATTTTTTGTCCGTCACCCAGCGCTTTCTCAATATCCCTGATGTCTTTCACCAGCCGGAACATACCTCCGATTTCTACCGATGCTGCCTGATCAGTGCCCCACATGGCACGATCGAGAGTGATATGTCTTTCTACAAAGGAAGCACCTAATGCTACGGCTGCTAAAGTTGGTGCCAGACCTGTCTCGTGTCCGGAGTATCCAATCGGTACTTTATTGTATTTATCCATGAATGAACGAATGACCAATAAATTAAGCTCATTTACCTTACATGGATAGGTAGACGTTGACTGTGCCAATAATAAGTTTTCGGAGCCCAGGAAAGCAATGGAATTCTCAACCTCTCTCATAGTTGACATACCTGTCGACAGAATAATCGGCTTCCCCAGATCTCTAACCTTTTCCAGTAAATTAATATCCGTTATCGTGGCAGAAGCAATTTTAATGGCGACAGGATCGAACTGCCGGATAAACTGGACTGCTCCTTCGTCCCATGGGGAAACGAACCAATGAATTCCCTTCTGATGGCAATAATCGTTAATTTCGGCATATTCCTTATAGCCAAATTCCACTTTGTGTCGGTATTCAATGTAAGTCATGCGCCCCCAGGGGGTATCTCTTTCAATATCCCACTGATCCTTTGGGGTGCAAAGTTCAGGTGTTCGCTTCTGGAATTTAACGGCATCGCAACCTGCAAATACGGCACCATCTATCAGTTTCTTGGCTAATTCCAATGAGCCATTATGATTAATTCCTATCTCAGCAATGATGTAAACAGGCTCGCCATCGCCAACATAACGGTTTCCAATCTTAACTTTTCGTTGTGAGTCCATAGGTTATTTTGTTTTAGCGTTTATTATTATTTCTGCAAAATCTCTGAAAGCGCCTGAGCCGCCTTTGTTATCCGTTATTATATTCGCAATTTCGATAACAAAAGGCATGGCATCGGCAGGACAGGCTGATAAGCCAACATGTTTCATGATTTCTATGTCATTACTATCGTCGCCGATATAGGCAACTTCTTCCGTAGTAAGTTTCTTCCGGTTCAGGATTTCCTGAAGTACTGAAACTTTATTCCGAACCCCCGGATGATACTCTCTGATACCGAGTTTCTCAACCCTTCGAAGAACTATGTCCGAATTCTCGCCTGTAATAATGCCTGTTTCGACATGCACCAGGTTTCGTAAACGTTCTACACCCATTCCATCGCGCAGTGAAAAACGCTTCATTTCTTCACCATTGGCAGAGTAACAAACTCCGCCGTCTGTCAATACCCCATCACAATCTGTAAGCAGGAGTTTGATTTTTTGAGCTTTTAAAACTGTTTCTTTTGTGAGCTTCGTCATGATTATGTACAAGTTCCT
>DATBXH010000431.1:0-5095 GCA_036514375.1 Bacteroidales bacterium
CAATCACTGTACCAGCTTTAAATTTACCGGTACCCACCTGCACCATATCGCCGGAGTTTAATCCTCCGCCCTCATTTACACCGGAAACATTGGGGAATAAAATCGTCTTTTTAATGTCGCTGACTTTGGTTGGCGGATTGTTAGCATCGTACGTATAATAACCGAACGAATTCTTCCAGCCGGCACCTTCACCAATAAAAGTAACGTAAACTTCCGATTCCTTGGTAAGCAGGATACGCTTGTTTGCCGACGAAGCAAACAGATCCGGATTGGCATCCATATTATTCTGATATTCCGGCAACATTGCCATCACATTTGCATACAACGTCGGGCATGGTGTGGTAGGAATGATCACTGGAGGCAAGCCATCGTCAATACTTACCGATAAGATTTTTAATCCGCCCAGTCCGGTAGCAACAAAAATCACACTGTCGTTGGCTGCTACAAAGTTTGTGGAGGCACCGTCGCTGAAAGCAACTTTACCTATGATAGCCAAACTGTCGTTATGACTTTGAATAAGCCCGCCAACATACAAACCGGCTTCACCGTTGGCAATAAGTACCAAATCATTGTACAGCGACACACTATTGGAAACAAAATTTCCGGGATCTTCCCCATCCGGAACCAACGGCCTGGGAACAAGCTGTTTTAACGTACCGTCCAGATTCAGCATTTGCACTCCTCCTTCGTTCAGGGCTGCAAAAATGTATTTATCGGATGTAACAATTCCCGACTGAGCCTCAGCCTGATTAGCATCGCCAACGGCATATGTAGTAACAAAAGAAGCATCGGCCTTATGATATATATTGATTCTTCCCGGCTGTCCCTGCAAAACATAAATATTATTATTATTCACATCAAGTGCACGGGCATGATCAAGCCTGACGGTATCGAGTATTTTATAATTGAAATCAAACACTTTGAGAAATCCGTTTGCCCCGCTGGTGGTATAAATTCCCTGATCGCTGACACGTACGTCTGTTCCTGCATAGGCACTTAAATCTATGATCGTATCTACCTTGGATATACTGCGACCGGCATCAAGAGAAAGCACTTCAAGCACGGCCGGCGAATTAAGGTATGAAGGAGCGTCGGCATCAAGATCGCAGGCCCCAACAATATAAAGTTTGTTGTTATAATAATCCACGGAACTGACGTCGGTATTTTTAAACACAGCATTCCAAACAATGGTAGGTTGATTAATATTTGATACATCAAATACATCCAGTCCTCCGAGATATTTAGAGCCCTGGGTATTATACGTTACAAACGCATAATGATCGAGTATCCTGACATGCGTAGCCTGAAGCGTATTTCCTTCGTAAACAGGAGCAGCTACCTCAGCCCTGAGCTTAAAAACAAAGTTCTGAGTCAGGTCAACCTGGGGTGGTATCCCTTCGCTTTTGGTTGCACTAAACTCAGCATCCAGAACAGGAAGCACCTGGTTGGCTATCTTAACACGGGAGTTTAACGACTGCTGATCGGAATTAACAAGAATATTACCTTTCTTATCTATGGGGCTATAATTATTGGCATTTTCGTCCTTTTTACAACCATGCAATATGATTACTCCCAACAATACAAGGCTGGCTATTTTTCTAATAGTTTTCATAGGGTCGTGTGGTTTATGAACATACTTCTTTACGGCAAGACATTTTATATAGTTGCCAAATTTAAGGCCTAAAAACGAGAGTGCGTCTATAATTTGACTAACAAATGCAATTCGATGATAAACCAAACCAATTTGTTACCAAAAAAGCAAATCATTTTTTCTCAAGCTTTTCGAATTTCGAAAGCGCAAAGCGAATGGCATAATAAGAAACAATGATAAGCAAAGGCCAGGTCAGGTAAACTAAAAATGAATGTAAGTACATAAGAATAGTTTAAAAGTTTTATATGTAGAAGCAAGGAGTCAGGGATTAGAAGTTTAGGCGTTTAGTGAAGAATCAGTATCGTAAAAACGTAAACCTCTAAACTTTCTAAACCTCTAAACTCCTCCCCCTCTAATATGCATGCGAATCTTCCTTTAATTCTTCTGCCGTAATCGGCTTCTTGTTTATAGCCCGCCAGGCATAAAAAATATAGGCGAAAACGAACGGAACAAACAGCGAAACATAACTCATCGCTGTAAGTGTATAATGACTGGACGAACTATTTTCGATAGTCAGGGAATCCTGCAGTCGGTAAACCGACGGATAAAAAGCGGTATGATTTAAACCGGCAAGACAAAACAAAGCAAACACTACAAATATGGTTCCCGCACCGGCAAACCAGATACCTTTTAACGATTTCTTAAAGAGCGATGCATAAATAGCATACAGCACCGACACCACACCGGCAAGAAATATAATTGCTACAACAGGCATTTCAACCAGGTTGTGAAGGTATTTAAAGTTTTCCATGGAAACATCTCCGGTAGCCGAATCATAAGCAAATCCTTTACGAAGCAGCAACCCAACAGTGAAAGCCAGGAAGAAAACAACAAACGGGATGGCATTATATCCTAATTGTTTTCTGGACCGCTCCAGGATCTTGTCGTTGCCAACATTATTCATAAAATACAAGATACCTAACACCCTGGCAAGGAAGAAAACAGTTAACCCAAGGCTGAGATTGTGTAAGTTAAGCGCTGCCTCCAGGCCATGATAAGGTGTTTCCCACCGCGATGCATTCAGGTTGCTGACGGAGAATTGCGACCCCGTAAAAAAAGTAGCAACTGCAGTTCCAATGAGAATTGTTCCCAATGCACCATTAATAAACATGAATGTCTCGTATGTTTTATGCCCGAAAAAATTATTGGGTTTCGAGCGAAATTCATAAGCCACGGCCTGGATGACAAAACAAAATAAAATCAGCATCCACACCCAATAAGCACCGCCGAAACTGGTCGCGTAAAATTTAGGGAATGAAGCAAAGAAAGCCCCTCCGAAAGTTACTAAGGTAGTGAATGTGAATTCCCATTTGCGGCCTAAGGAATTTACCAGAAGCGTTCGTTCCGTTTCATCCTTACCCAATGTATAGATCAGGGTTTGGCCCCCCTGTACAAACATCAGGAAGACTAAAATACCACCGAGAAGTGAGATGATTACCCACCAATATTGTTGCAAAGCAAGATACGATAAAGTTTCGAACATGACTATTTTCCTCCTTCTTCTTTAGGTCCAATTTTAATCTGTTTGGTCATAATAGACACCTCGGCAATAGCCAATGCGGTAAACACAACGGCAAACAACCAGAAGGTAATCTGAACAGCACTGGCATTTATCTGCGAAACAGCGGCTACGGTCGGCAAATAATCCTCAATAACCCAGGGCTGACGACCCACTTCTGCAACCAGCCAGCCACACTGACTCGCGATGTAAGCTAACGGGATGGAGAACAACAATATTCTCAGAAATTTTCGTTTTCCGTCAATCTTACCTTTATATATATAATATAAGGTATAGGCGAAGAGAAAAATAAAGAAAAACCCGATAAACACCATGATATGGAAACTATAGAAAGATAAGGGCACATTAGGCACCAAACTCTTCGTATCATTGAGGAAGCCGTATCCGAAGTACTTAAAATAATTTTCCTGAAACTTCGGATCGTCAAACTGTTGTCGCAACACCGCGGCTACAGCTTCATCCTTTTTCTCCTTCGCCTCTTTGTATGCTTTCAGGACATTTCGGGCTACCTTACCCCTGTCTATTTTTTCCTGGGCAGACATTAATCCAATCTTCGGATTGCCATCAATAAGATCGTTAATGCCCGGTATAAAAGCTCTTGGATTAAGATAAGCAAGATACGACAAAAGGTTGGGTACCTCAATCTTCACACTGATATCTGGCAGGTAGTTCCTGGAGGTATCCGGCTGATTTGAAACAATCCCAAATGCCAGCAACGGAACGCCATGCGAACCGTCATACAGACCTTCGAAAGCTGCGAATTTCATAGGCTGCTTACGGGCAATCAACCTGGCAGAACTATCGCCGGAGAAAGCAGTAAAAATAGTAGCCAGAAGTCCAAACACGGCCCCCACCACCATGCTTCTTTTAGCAAACACTATATCCCGTTTCTTTAAAAGAAACCATGCGCTAATGCCGACTACAAAGACGGATGCCAGGGTAAATCCTGATGAAATGGTGTGCAGGAATTTATCCACTGCCATGGGAGAGAATAAAACATCCCAGAAACTGGTCATTTCGTTGCGCGCAGTATCCGGGTTAAAATGCATCCCTGTGGGGTATTGCATCCATGCATTGGCAACCAATATCCACAAAGCCGAGAGATTAGCGCCAATGGCTACCAGCCAGGTGGATGTCAGGTGAAACTTCTTGCTTACCTTATTCCACCCAAAAAACATGACGGCTATGAAAGTCGACTCCATAAAAAAAGCCATGATACCCTCGATGGCTAATGGGGCACCAAAAATGTCACCAACAAACCAGGAGTAGTTCGACCAGTTAGTGCCAAACTCAAACTCAAGGATGATGCCCGTAGCAACACCAATGGCAAAGTTTATCCCGAACAAGGTCATCCAAAACTTGGTAATTCGTTTCCATTCAGGATTCCCTGTTTTTACATAGATTGTCTCCATGAAAGCCACAATGAAAGAGAGCCCCAATGTTAACGGTACAAAAATCCAATGATACATGGCCGTAAGCGCAAACTGCGACCTCGACCAATCGACGAGAGAAAGATCAATATTATCAATCATGCGGTTTAATTTATCTTGTTAGTTGATCAATTACATAATTTGAGCGCTCTTTATCTGTGTCAAAGCGGGAACCGAGAAAATCATGGAAGAAAAACAGTTTCAGTATTGCATACATCACAAAAAGCTTAACCAGGATAATGATCCATAGCTTCTTTCCTACAGTCATACTTCGGAAACCATCATAATAAAAATGAAATATCCTGTGTAAAATTCTCTTCACGCAACGCAAGGTTTTAAGGTTTACTATACAGCAATAACAACTAAAACATAATCTGGTTCTATACTGTAAATTTATTTTATTTTATGATGAAACAATTCGTTAAAAAAATTATTTACTATGAATCGATTAACTTCGCAAAAGTTATTTGCAGCAAGATATGGGAAACGGAATCA
>DATBXH010000432.1:0-2528 GCA_036514375.1 Bacteroidales bacterium
GGGAAATCACAGATGTGGTGTTTTCAAACTTTCAAAGACAAATTTAACCGTCATATGCTTTGTACCCAGGATCCGGTTAAGATCAATATCCGCGATCTGGCCATTGCTCAGAAAGTATTTACGTTTTTTGGAGAAAACGAACTTGCTACAAATGTTATGAAATGGCTCGAACCTCTTTCTCCAATTTTAGGCAGGAATGGAGGCGATGAGTTTGCAGATACGGATTTGTCGTCTATGTACGGGCATATACAGACCGCTACAGACTGGTGCTTGAATTTGCCTGTATTGATGGCCGGTACTGAGAAGTATAAAATATCAAAAGTAAGGAGTTTTGACCCAAAGACGATTGACTGGAAAGATTCGCGCAGCGCCGTTTGCTTTATCAATTCAGATGGAGATAATGTAGATTGGTATCTTGGAAATTTTTTTCGAAGTGTGATGAATAATTTCTATTGGAACAATCCTGATCGTGGTAAAATACCCTTTGGATGGTCATGTTGTTTCGATCATTTAACACAATTGTGTCCTCAGGCCATAGCGTATGCAGTTGCCACACAATCTTCCAATGACTGGTTTATGGAATGGGGCGGCGGGTATTATTATCCGGACCATTTTGCCTCTCAATGCAAGGATCGGTGGAAACTATTAGCAGAACACATACGACGTACCTGGGAGTTAATGAAAAAGACAAATACCCGAATTATCGGATTCAATTTTGCCAAATTCGATTCACCGGACGCTCTTAAAGCCTATGAAGTTATTGCTGGGCAAACGGATGGTTTACTTGCTATTTTGGTTTGGCAATACTCATGTTACGAAGCAGGAGCCGGAAAAATATTCTGGGTAAAGGATCGAAATGGGATTGAGGTACCTGTAATAACAGCCCGATACTCCATATGGGAGAATGCAAGCAATCGCGAACGTGCCGGGACTCCGGCTAAGGTAGCTCGAAGCATAAAGCAAACGATAGAGAAAGCTTCACCTAATGAATTGCCACGTTATGATTGGGTCAATGACCATGTATGGTCGTATTTTAAAAAAGCACCTGGCAAAGATGAAGACGCAGAAGATATGCCCCGGGAAAATGCTGAAGTCAGAGGAGGAGTTTGCGGCTATGCACCGGTAATGTGGTGTGCGGAGCGTTTACCGGCAAATATCAGAATCGTTGGTCCGGAAGAATTAGTTTGGCGTATTCGCATGAAACATAATCCATCGCAAACTCAGATGTTAATAAGTCAATGGAAGAAATAATTACGTCTTTAAAATTGTTAATTTGTAGATAATAGCAACGAAGCCGCTCGGCAAACGTTTGCTCCCTCCGGTCGTGAGATCACTTCGTTAAGTTGCGACTTTGCCGGACTCAACACAAAAACTTTATAAGTTCAAACCAGTCATTCAGCCTTCAATAACGTCCATAGCATATAAGCTAAAAACTTCAAATTAGCGTTTTTGGACAGGCGAATTATTCCAGAGCTCTGTACGCTAGCCATTCATATGTTAAGTAAATATTAAATTAGGGTAAAGTAAACCTTACATGTAATTATTATAGTTTGATGAATCGCTTAAAAAACCAAAAATGAATTACAGATCGGGTTTATTATTAATCCTTTTGTTACTAATCTACAAACCGGGTTATACACAAACGAATGGTTTTGGCATTTGGTCCACTTTGGGAATCGAAAAAAGAGCAGGGAAATGGAATTTTAACCTCGAAGGAGAGCTTCGTACTAAAGACAATGCAAGCCAGGTAAGCCGATGGAGTCTGAGTTTAATTCCGTCATTCCGTTTTAATAAACACCTGGAAGTTGGAGGAGGCTATGAATACATCTATTTCTACGATTCGAAATACGCTGATTTTCAACCCCGGAATCGTTTCATTCTCTTTGTTCAGGGGAAACAAAACCTTGGAAACTTTACACTCACCCTTCGCGAAAGAGCACAGGTAACCTTTAAAGACGAAAGCGACAGAATTAAAAGCAGCGGGAAAATAGACACATACAAGATTAACCCGGAATGGATCTGGCGAAATCGGTTAAAAGTGGCCTACAACATCCCCAAATTTCCTATCAATCCGGCTATTTCTTTCGAAACATTTTATCAGCTGAATAACCCGGAGGGTAATAACTTCTGCAAACTTCGTTACACGCTTGCATTCCATTATAATCTTGCCAAACATCATCATTTTGAGCTCTACGGATTGATTGACAAACAAATTAATGTAAACAATCCTGTAATGAACCATGTAATTGGGATCGGTTATACTTATTCATTTTAAATACAGGTGATACCATATAGGTTATAAAACGCAATACCATAAAACAAAGAGATATGAATAGAATTATAGCCACATTTCTGATAATATCATTAGCTACGAGCGCCTTTGGCCAAAAGAAAAAAAGCGCGGTGCGAAATAAATTAAAAAGCATGGTAGTGTATGAAGAGAGGGTTGATAAAACGCCCGGAAAGGCTGTAAAAGATGAGGAAGTAAAATTCGACACCCAGGGCAACATCAGTGAAGAAATTGAATA
>DATBXH010000433.1:0-6777 GCA_036514375.1 Bacteroidales bacterium
TTCCGGTTCAATATCAAAGGCAAACAATCTGCCACTTATCCTTTTGGCAGCTTCAATGGTAAATGTGCCATAACCGCAGCCCAATTCCAGCAGATTATTGACTTCGTTACTTACCTGCATCTTATTCAGTATGGTATCGACATTGAAAAAAGTTGCCCATAAGGTTTCTGGGGGCATCCCGCTGTCTCGCACTTTCATCTTATTTCTCCAATTGGTTTATTAAATCACTATGCTTTTTCAGGTTCTCAATCAGCACTTCACGCATCAAGCGACAGGCCGAACCTATTTTCGGAGTGGAAAGTTTAAAATACACGCTCAGCCCTTCCTTGCGTTGTATCAATATCCCGTTGGAAACCATGAGTGAAAGATGTTGCGACAGGTTTGACTTTAACACTCCTGTTTCTTCCTGCAATTCACTAAAACTCATTTCTTTGTCATTCAAAACATCAATAATTTCAATTCGTATCGGGCTTGCCAGTGCCTTACAGATATTGGCATGGAGCGAATACAATGTCTTATCTTTCATTGTTTGAAAGTTTACATGTTTAATTGTTTACAAATATATAAACTAATAAATAAAATCCAAAATAAGGACTATGATTCGAACTATAAAGATCTTTTGAAGTAATGCAAACCTTTCTTTGTTTAATAAATGGAAATGAATTAAATTTATTATAAAGAGGTGCTGTTTTAATGCTAACTTAAGAAATCGCCAGTTATGACTAGATGGACAGATGTGAAAATCAGGAACAAACTGCTATTAGCTTTCGGGATTATTGTCCTGTTGTTATTCTTGTTAATTATTCAATCGTTTATTGGAATTAACCGAATACTTGCCCATAATCAGACTCTTGCAAAGTCGAACAGAATCAAAGAAATTTTCCAGGAAAGGTATAACGACCATTTGAAATGGGGACAGAAGGTTAGTAGTGTTCTTTTAGATAAAGAAGAACGCCAGTTAAATGTTGAGAAAAATCCTCACAACTGTGCTTTTGGGAAATGGTTTTATGGAGAAGGGCGAAAACAAGCTGAAAATCTTGTGCCTGAGTTTAAAAACGAATTTGACAGACTGGAAGATGTGCATCTGAACCTGCATAAGTCCGCGGAAGAAATTGATCAATTACTTTCAGCCGACGATCAGGAGCAGGCAATAAGTATTTTCAATGCAAAAACAATTAATTATTTAAAAGAAACTGGAAACCTAATTACTGGAATCCGGGAGGGTATTACAAAGAAAATAGAAAATACACAACAGAAAATCCAGGAAAGCAATGCCATCCAAAAAAGGAATACAGTGATGATTGGAATTTTAGCATTACTAGCTACAATTATATTAACATGGCTTATCACCGTTTCACTTACTAAAGGGATTCATGACGTCGTATTTATATCACAACAAATTGTCTCTGGAAATCTTAATGTAAAATTTGATGAAAAATCGATCATCCGTGAAGACGAGATAGGTGACTTAACCAAGTCATTTCATCATACCATTGAAAAATTGAAAGAAGTAATTTCAAAGATCATGGACGGAGCTAATAATATGGCTACAACCAGTGAACAAATCAGTGACAGTTCACAAGTAATAGCAGATGGGGCGAGTAAGCAAGCCTCTGCATCGGAAGAACTGGCATCGACCTTTGAAGAGTTGAGTTCCAGTGTTCAGCAACATACTAATGATTCAAAGGAAACTGAAAAGATCGCCTTAGATTCTTTGGAAAAGTTCCGGGAAGGAAGTCAAATGACATCGACCACCGTTGAAGCGATAAATAACATTACTTCAAAAATCAGTATTGTAAGCGAAATCGCATTTCAAACCAACCTGCTGGCATTAAATGCCGCTGTTGAAGCAGCCAGGGCAGGAGAAGCAGGCAGAGGATTTGCTGTGGTTGCATCGGAAGTGAAACGACTTGCAGAGAAAAGCAAGATAGCAGCGGAAGACATTATTACTCTTTCATCGAACGGGTTAAACCAAGCACAGGTGTCGGGGAATAAAATGCATGAAGTAATACCTATGATCGAGCGTACCACCTCGTTAATCCGGGAGATTATTACTACCAGCGCTGAACAAAGTAGTGGGCTCGATCAGATAAACAGTGCCGTTCAGGTGCTGAACCAAACCGCTCAGGAAAATGCGGCAACCTCAGAGCAATTGACTACCAGCGCAGAGGAACTAGCAAGCCTTGCCCAGGAAACAAAAGATATTGTGGCATTTTTTCGAATAGATTAATGATGTTAAGCGACAGTACACTTCCGGCAATTCCTGAAATAGATAAAACCCTTTATTCTCTGCTAAGGAGTATTAGTTTGTTCTCTGCGTGCTTAACTTTAAAGTGTTCAAATGCCAGCAACCTCAATGCACATCCTGCCTGACCCGAAATAGCAGAGCCACAAAATTGGCTGCATGAAGGAGGACTAATTCCATAGAATTCTCCATAAAACAAGCAATACAATGGTTAACCAGAATAAAATAACGGGAATAGCCAACCACCATGCTGATTTCCTTTGGTTTTGAATGTGCTGTCTTGCTTTCTCCCTGCATTCAGTTAAGATTTCCTTTGGTATTAACTTTATTGAAATGATTATTAATAAAGGAAGTATTATTAAATCGTCCAAATATCCCAATACAGGGACAAAATCAGGAATTAAATCAACCGGACTAAAAAAATACCCCAAAGTGATTACTATCATAAGCTTTGCATACCAAGGGGTTCTGTCATCCTTGGAGGCAAAAGCCAGTGTGTAGCTTTCGCTCTTTAATAGTTTTACTTTTTGTTTTAAAGTCTCAATTGGTTTCACGATTCGTAAAATTACTAGCCTGAGCATTAAATTAACACTCAATCTATTTGGTAAAAGTAATCTACAATTTAACCCCTTAACAGCACCTTTTGTTCATTTGTATCGGCGGGCAAGGCACAGACCCATACGAGCAAAACACACACAATCTCCCTCTTTCGGTTTCAGGATGGTTTTGCAATTCTCACATTCATAAAAAAACTGACAGGAGTCTTCAGACATGGTCTCTTCCTTTGCGTACCCACAGACCGAACAGGTTATAACACTTTTAGTGGTGATGTCCATTGTTTGAAGATTGAATATCCAATAATACTTTTCCCGAGCCCTTCAACAAGCCAACAGACCAGCGGATAATTACAAACGAAACTATGATTGCTCCCAGTGCATCGAGCCAAACTATATTCCATAGCATAGCCCCTGTTAATCCAATAATGGCCGTTACACTTGTTAAGGCATCGGCAATAACGTGCAGGTAGGCCGCCCTGATGTTATGGTCGGAATGTTCGTGATCGTGACGCAACAGGAACGCGCTTGCAATATTTACAGCTAATCCTATTAAGGCTACCATGATAGCTTCTTTAAACTGAATTTCCAAAGGGTTGAAAAACCGCTTAATTGCCTCGACGAGTATCACTACGGCAAAAATAAGGAGCATCAGCCCACTGCTAAAGCCTGAAAGTGACAGGATTTTATTTGAATTTCCCGTAAAAGCAGCACTTTTTGATACCCTGCGTACAATAACATAGGCCAGCCAGCTCAGCCTATAGCCAGCACATGCGATCCCATGTGTATTCCATCGGCCAGCAAGGTCATTGATTTTGTAATCAGACCGAATATTATTTCCACTACCATTGTAATAGCAGTAATTATTACTACCCACATGGTTTTTTGTTCATGACTATGATTGTGTTCTGACATAATTCAAATCATTATTTTCTTGCCACAAAGTTATTTGTCCACCTTATATGTGGTTAGTATTAATTATTCGGATGCTGGTACTTTTTATAAATCAATTCCCTGAAAACGGAAGGAGTGTTTTTTTCGTGTTTCCTGAAAAAGCGGGTAAAATAGGATGGGTCGTCAAACCCCAGGTTAAAGGCAATTTCACTTATGTCTGATGTTGTGTGGTATAATAACCGTTTTGCTTCGAGCATTACCCTTTGGGAAATGATTTCTCCTGCATTTTTCCCCAACATTTGCCTGGAGAGCATATTAAGGTAATTTGCAGTAATATTTAATTCATTGGCATAAAAGGTCACACCCTTCTGCATCGAATAATACTTATCTACCAGGTTCATAAAATCCCGGAGCTTATCTTCTTTTTGGTTTAAGATACCGGTTAAATTGTTTTTACTGGTCATTCGCCCTATTATGCCAGATAAAACAACTAAATAACCTCTGATTATTTCAAGCGAAAAACTATCTTTCTCATTGACCTCTTTTTCCAGTTTCTGAAAAATATTCGACATTTCTTTTGATTGCTTTGTGCTAAGGTCAATATAATTCTTTTTGAACAACGAAATGTTGGAGAAGAAATCATAGCCAGGTAAATTTTCAAATTTCAGGACACTTTCGGAAAATTGTACCAGAGACATGTTGGTGTCACAATCAAGCTTCCAAAAATGCACCTGTGATGGACTTATAACGAACAACCTGTTTGGTACAACATCAATTTCTTTAAAATCTACTACATGAACACCCCTTCCACTATGGATAAGACAAATGACATAAAAACTGTGCCTGTGTGGGAAACTGCTTTCCAGTTGACTGTCGTTTTTATACAGTACATTTTTTACAATAATGTCTCTCCCTTCTTCGAGATTTGTGTGCCCGATATGTAATTCAGGTATTTTCATTATTCAGATTAAATAGTCGGGGAATTTTAGCAAATATTTTGTAAATTTAATAATCAAACAATTTATCGAAATCTTTTCCAAACAATGAAGACTTCCATAAATAGAGAGACTATTCGTAAAATGATTAATGACTCAACGTGGATAAACAACGAAAATAGTACCCTTTTTACGTTTAGCAATGATAAAGACTGCTCCTTAAACGGGAAGAATCATTTGTATTATTCTTTAAGCAATGTTGACAGCAGGATTGTTATACAGATAGGAGCGGATAAAAGCTATTATGTGGATTATATTAATGACTTTTCTTTATGTTTTTACAATGATAATGAGAGGTTCAGGATAACACTTGAATGATATTCAATAAATAAAATAAAAAATTATGAGTTTGAAAAAACAGTACAGCAAAACAAAGCCGGTATGTAAAGTAACTTTTGCACTGGCAAAGGACATTGTAGCCTCAGCAACGAAGGTTAATGTTACAGGCGATTTCAATAACTGGGATATTGAAAGCACCCCTATGAAGAAAGCTAAAAGCGGCGAATTTACAGCTTCCGTAGAATTGGAAAAAGGCCGGGAATACCAGTTCAAATATGTCATCGACGGCAAAGAATGGATAAATGAGACTGAAGCTGACAAGTTTGTACCTAACGAGTTTAAAAGTGAGAATTCTGTAGTTATTGTGTGAGGTTTCTGAATTTTGAACAAAGCAGGAGCTTCTAATAAGTTTGACTTTTCACTCATTTTTTTAATGGCGTTCGGTCATGCGATTTTTTGTTCAGAAAACAATGAATACACCGATGATTCAATTCGATGATGGTGTACTGGTAATTTCTGGTAAGTCTCACCCGGAAAATGCCCATTGGTTTTTTGAGCCATTTTTGCAATTTGTTGAGGGATATTCTAAAAAACCATTTCCTTATACTGAGGTGAATATTATACTTGAATATACCAATTGCAGTACCAACCGTTCGCTTATGGCGCTTTTTACATTATTGGAAAAACTTTACGAAAAGGGTAATAATGTCACTGTCAATTGGTACAGCGAAACTAATGACGACCAAATGTATATTCTTGGTGTGGATTTTAAAGCTATGTTTCGTTTGCCTTTCACGATCCGGGAATCGGAATCCATTTGCTAATAAAGAAATACAATGTGGTTAATTCAATGAAACTGATAAGAAATATTAATAGAACATTTTAGGGGTGAGTATTTTAGTGACATAACAAATTGCAACCTAGATATTAAAAAAAATGAAAAAGTGATTCTTCTTCGGTATTTTGAAAAGCCTGGGAGAATAAAAATCTTCTTAAGTGAATATTATGAACAAAACTGACGGTCTGAATGTAACTGCCGAAAAGGGAATTAGTAAATTGTCATTTGAAGACGATTATAAACAAAAATGCAGCCTGCAAAAAAGCAATGCTGCGTTGGAAAATAAGATATGGTTTGGTGTAGATAAAGACATTAACGGAAAAGCTGTAAATGCCCGAATGCACCTGACCCAGGAACAGATTAAAAGTATTTTGCCATATTTGCAAAAGTTCGCTGAAACGGGAGAGCTATTTTAAATTTTAAACAGGGGCAAAAGGAAGTTCTGAATTTATGGAATGAAAAACATGCAAAGCAAGTTTTTTTAGGTTTCAGCAATATAGTTGACAACATTCTTTCAATCAAAACTGCGACAGATAAGCTGCTTACCCATCATACAGCTGCTGAAAATAAGGTTGTAGCAAGTAGGGCTAAAAAGATATTGAAGCATATCGGGAATAAAAACATAGCAATTTTTGTCAGGAATAGGTTATAGATTAGCAAAACACGTCAAGATTAAGAAAGTATTAGCTTCTATTTTTGTTCCCATTACCGGTAATAATTAATGGATTATTTAAACCTAAAATGGGATAAAAATGGAAAATAGATATCAAATAAAACCAATAGGTGTGGTTCAGGTTGCTAATCATGTGTTTTCGATCCATCTCGATAAGGAATTTTTACCAGCATTAATAAATATCGAAGGATTTAGCCATCTGCAAATAGTCTGGTGGGGCAATCTCTACGATTCGCCAAAACAAAGGGCTTATTTAACTTCGGATAAACCTTATAAGAAAGGGCCTGATAAAATAGGCG
>DATBXH010000434.1:0-4529 GCA_036514375.1 Bacteroidales bacterium
AGCCGGCAGTAGATACAATCATCTTGGCATTTCCCTGAAAATTTCCAGCTCCGTGTCGTGCGGCCAGATCAGCAATGGGTTGTCCGAATTCGAGAGAAACATTAAAAACTCCGGATAAAACCCCTGCAACAATAGCCAGCATCAAACCCTTGAACATGTTAAACTGGACCTGATTATTGTCAATTGAACTGATATCCTTTTCTTTTTTAAAACCGGCAAATCCGCATAGTCCAACGCCAACGACGGAAACAATCATACCAACAAGGACAATTTCGCCACCTGGTTTTGTGAAATACTTCGTAAGTCCTCCAAAAACCATTAACGGAATGATGGTACCCAATACAGCCGAAATACCAATCGCAATGGTATACGTGAGGGAATAACCGATATGCCGGATGGCGAGCCCAAATGATAAACCACCAAAACCGTATGCAGCTCCCAGCAGGAAAGCCCAAAGTACAGCATTTATGGGAGCATGGTGAAGAATATCAAAAAAATCCGGTACAGTCAACATGCCGATAATAATGGGCATCAGTATCCAGGCAAAGGATGCCTGTACCAACCAGAATGTCCCCCAGGACCATTTTTGTGTCTTATTTGATGGTAAATAGCAAGTGGATGCTGAAATTCCTCCTAAGGCATGAAGGCCGGTTCCGAGGAGTGGGTTTGATGTAATCATAAATGTTTATTAGTTATTCCCTGTTAGTTGATTATTGTCGGATAAAGTCAATAGTGAAGGGCCGGTAGTCTGTTAATCCAGGTGATAAATTTCCTGCATATCTGCCCAGAATTCGCCGGACTTAATATTTTCAACCGGTTGCATCAAAGGTTTTACTGTATCCCACCATTTCTGTGTAGCGGGATCATCTGCCATCCATTTCATATCACCTTCAAAATCAGTCCCTGTATATTCGAAATAGGCAAATAAGTAATCGTCTCTGAAATAAATAGAGTAATTCGAGATATTGCATTTCTTTATCATCTCGTTTACTCCCGGAAAGGTATTTCCTTTCTTGTGAAGCCTTATATATTCAGAAGCTCCGCCGGGTTTAAGTTTTATCATTTGTCCGAAACGTCTCATAAAAATCTTTTAGTTATTAGTGATTAGCCGTTAGTTGTTAGCCATTAGCTGCTTGCTATTCTCTTACCGCCTTAAACAATGCTTCAATATTCGCGGGTGAAATATCCGGTAAAATAGCTTCATGACTGGGCGAGAAAACCAATCCCGTTGGAAAGATCTCCTTCAACTCCCTTACTTTCTTTGTTACTTCTTCCGGTGTGCCGTTTACTAAAAGATTCTGCGCATCTACGCCACCACAAAATGCCCCTTTGGTTCCATAAGAAGCCTTGAGTTTTCCGGGTTCCATATCCCTGGCCAAAGCCTGTATGGGATGAATGACTTCTGCCCCCAAATCAAAAATATCACCTACAATCGGAAATATCGATCCGCATGAATGATGGATGACCGTGAGCCCATAACTCCTGGCCTGATCGATTAACAATTTAGTGCCCGGATAGGCGAATCTTTTAATCGATTCCGGATCAATCATCAACCCGGTTTGACTGCCATAATCGTTACCAATTAATATGGCATCCAGGTAACCTTTGGTGATTTCAAAAAAATATTCGTTAGCCCTCAGATAAAACTCTACAATCCGCTTATTTACGGCTTCGAACATATCTGGAGCCATCAGCATGGTAGTTAAAGAATTCTCCATTCCGAAAGCAGAGAAGGTATCCTGAAAATGGGCCGACCACATAATTCCCATCCGTACGTAATCCGGAGAAATTGCTTTTGCCCTGCGCAAGGACTCTTCAGCATCGATACATGTTACCGGATCGGGCCAGTCAAATTTATCAATGTAGGAAAGATCGGTAATATCTTCGAAAAATCCCGGTGCCGTGAGGGTACGCTCTTCGTTGGTTCCACCCGTAACTTTTTTGGCAAAATTCAGAGAGCATCCGATATGATTGTGCGGAGGATAGTGATACGGTACATCAACATGCCAGACGTCATCGTCAATAGCTTCCTTTAAACCTTCCATGGAGTCGACTCCAAAATGGGTAAACAAACCGGGTAAAGCTTTATCGACAGGCAATCCGAGCCATGAGGCAGGGCGATCCACAGGTTCCCTTGCTATGGTAGCATAGAACCTTTCTTTATGTGTCATAGGTAGTGATGTTAATTCTATAAATTAAAGACTTCCCCTGTTTTCATTTTTGTATTAATTTGATAATATTTTGTACATTTCCGATCCTAAACAAAACGCAATGAAGGTTACTGTTCCATCCGGTTTATCAATCAATTTATTAAATGCAGCCAAATGTGAACTGGATGAGTCGTGGCATTACTGCGACGTAACCAGTCCTTTCTCGCGTATTTACTTCATCTCTGAAGGAAGTGGAGTTATTTTCCCAAACGGCCGGAAGACACTTCTGGAAAAAGGTTATTTATACCTGATTCCAAGCTATGTTACATGCAGTTATATTTGTTCCGGTTCGCTATTTCAGTATTATCTGCATTTTACTCAGGAACAGCATGACGGATTGAACATTTACGATCTATGTCCCGTTACTTACAAAGTGAAGGCGAAGGATGAAGATCTTCAGCTTTTTGAGCGACTGCTCGAACTTAACCCGGCCATTGAACTTCGCGTAACAGATCCTGCTCTTTATCAGAAAAAAAACTGGCTCAATAAAGAAATTAATTACCAATCCTTATCTCAGTATTTTGAGACCATCGGCATCATTTATCAGCTATTTTCAAGATTTTTCCTTTCGGGAAGTGATGCAAACCACTCAATTATTGAAACACATAACCGGTTTAAAGAGATCTTGACGTATATCAGGCAAAATATTGACAAAGAAATTACGATTAAAGAGCTGGCAGATAAAGCATGTCTATCCGGCGATCATTTTACCAGGGCTTTTAAAAAGATTGTCGGTGTAACTCCACTGGATTACATTAATCAGAAAAGGATTGAAAAAGCTCAGTTGCTGCTGGTAACCACAAGTCTTTCTCTCAAAGAAATCATGGAAAAGACCGGGTTTAACAGCGCTTCCTACTTCGACAGGATATTTAAAAACTTAACCAATTCCACACCGATGAGCTACAGAAAAACCCACCGCGAAATATTTTAAGGCATTGAACTTATCTTATCCTTTACTTTGTTTGCCAGGTTTACCGCAGAAAAGAATGCTTTGATATTTTCCATGGGAACCCCCGGAGGAGTGTCGCATCCGGACGAAATAACAAAGTTTGGGTAGGCTTTTGTTTTTTCAAGCAAAGACAGCGTGTCTTTTTCAACCATCTGAGGGTTGGACATCTTAAATACCCCTACCGGATCGAGATTACCCAGTACCAGTCTGTCGGACGGAACTTCGGCAAGCACCTGAAGCATATCTATTTTATTTCCGAAATGCAGCCCGGCAGCACCTGTGCTCACCATCGATTGTGTTACATGTCCTGTATTGCCGCAATTATGTAAGATGATCATAAAATTCTCATCCTGATTCTCTGCTACTATCGTCTTAACATAATCGGAAGAAAATTGCTGACACATATCGCCGGAAAGCACACCGGCAGCAGGTTCGGCGATCAGCACTCCGCTCACTCCGCAATTCTTAAAACCTTTGATGTAAGCACTTAAAAATTTGGTGCATTTTTCAAGGAGTAAGTTCACTGTTTCGGGTTCCATGTAAGCAGCAGTCATGATCTCCGTCATGTCAAACAGCCGGCCCGCCAGTGAAAATGGACCAATACATCCGGCAAATACCGGAACATCCTTTATGCTTTTTGCGGCCAATGTGGCAGCCCGAAGATATTGAGGAATACGTCCGGCTTCTAATGCAGGAACATTCAGATTGCTGACACTGTCCCAAGCCGAAACGATCCTGCCTGCAACAGTTGGAATTTCGTGTTCCGAAAAATTAATCGGGCTTCCGAAAGCTTCTGCTTCCACTGTCAAATCCATGATCATAGTAGAAGCAATGGATGGGAAAGTCTCATGCTGTGCTTTCATGGCCTGAAAGTGTACTTCGCCGTTAGTAACAGCTTCTCTTACACTGTGCCCTGTTAATTCAATACCCGGATGGGTCATAACCGGCAATGCACAACGTCTTCCCGCATGGACGACAGACTTTGCCCATTGATGCATATTCGTTTGCATATTCTTTTCTAAGTTTTGAACTGAGTCCAGGTGCTAGTTACAGGCATTTGCCTTAAACCAACATCTAAAACTCTTCTTATGCTGCAAGTTTATTTAGAAATTCAACTGCTCCCTGAGGTGTTTCGGAATAAAATGACGCGCCGATCTTCTGGCAAAAATCGTTCGAAACAGGTGCACCTCCGATAAGAATAGCTTTATCAGGATATTTTGCCTTTATCTCCTGTACTGTCTTTTCCATGCTGGTCATTGTGGTAGTAAGCAAAGCTGAAAGGCCTACCACACAACCGGGATGTTTCTCAATCGCGTCCAAAAACTTTTCAGTTTTTACATCCACGCCAAGATCAACTACCTCCCAGCCGG
>DATBXH010000435.1:0-5549 GCA_036514375.1 Bacteroidales bacterium
TTTGTATTGAAACAAATAGGTTTGCTTGGAATTATAATTAAATACCCACAGACTATCCTGTTTGAAATTATAATTTGGCTCCACCTGAACCGAAAATGGAGGTGGGGGCAAAGGCGTATCATCTTTCCTATATTTTATAAAGTACTGTTTGATATTTGGCTGGCTGTTAACAATATGTACAAGTTCGTTAGGTACCACAAAATTACGGAAGATGGGAAGGTCATCTAACCTGGAAGTGACCTTAAAATTCTGTCCTGAATATTTATTTAACTTATTAACAAATATATAGTTCGTTTGTCGCACCTTGCGAAGGCTATCTGTAAGAATAAATTTCAATGAATACGTTTTTCCATACGATGCTTTTATTGGAAATGAAATCACTTTCAGGTTCTTCCCGGGAACTTTTTCCAGCTTTTGAGAAACAGTGGCACTGTCCGCAATATCTTTGGAAGAAGGATTATTTGTAATATCTATCAACTTATATTGAACTGATATACTGGCTTGTAAAACATTTTTCGGGTTCGCCTGGTTAAACAACAGCTCGTCCGTATTAATTCCAACGATCAATTGTGATAAATCTTCCCTTTCATGAAACACTTCGAATTGAGGATGTAAATATGTTGTACCCGGATTGTAAAGAGAAGACTGATTTTTCGGTTCCACCACCTTTTTCTTGCTGGAACATGCCAAAAGTATTGCTATTACTATCAAAACTAAGAATGAAGAAAATCGCATTCTGATAAATTTTAGGGTTGTTTGCCGTTAATGTCAGGGAAAATGCACGGCTAAATGCAATGTAAATTTATTAAAATCTTTGGACTTTTACTTTCTCAAGTTCGGCATTCCACTGTTCCCATGTAATCATTTCTGCAGTAAGAAGCTTCTCGACCTCTCCATGTCTAAGGTATAATTTTTCTTCCTTACCTTTCTCGATTCTGTCAGGATTGGAAAGCATCTCAGTAATGGCAGCTAACTCCTTTTCTAATTGTTCAATCCTCTGCTCAGAAGCTAAAATCTGCTGATTTACCTTTCGAATTGCTTTGTCCAATTCTTTTTTTTCAAGATAATCCGTTTTCACACCGGTGGATTCCTTAGGAGTTTGTTCAACTACAGGTTTTGATTTCTTCTCCAATTCAGCAAGATTCTCGAGTTTCCGTTTTTGAAGGAATTCATAAATACCTCCCAAATGTTCCTTTATTTTATGGTCTCTGAATTCATATACTTTATCAACCAGTCCATCCAGAAACTCACGATCATGGGAAACTACAATGAGGGTTCCATCATAACTGATAAGTGCTTGCTTTAGAATGTCCTTTGAACGCATGTCGAGGTGGTTAGTAGGCTCGTCGAGTACCAGCAAATTTACAGGCTGGAGCATGAGCTTAACCATGGCAAGGCGCGAGCGTTCACCTCCGGAGAGCACCTTCACCTTTTTATCCACGTCCTCACCACGAAATAAAAAAGCACCCAGCAAATCACGAATCTTGGTACGAATGTCTCCAACAGCGACCTGGTCGATAGTATCCAGAACAGTTATGTTCTCATCCATGAGTTCGTCCTGATTCTGCGCAAAATATCCTACGGCAACGTTATGACCTGTTTTGCAGTGACCCGTAAAATCAAGTTGCCTCATAATCATTTTGATGAAAGTAGACTTACCCTCACCATTCTTACCCACAAAAGCGACTTTTTCACCACGTTCTATTACAAAGTCAATTTCGTTCAAGATTACTTTATTGCCATATGATTTGGACGCATTTTTTGCCTCTACCACAATTGTCCCGGAACGTGGCGCTGGCGGAAATTTAATGTTTATGGCGGTGTTATCTTCTTCGTCAACCTCTATACGTTCAATTTTATCAAGTTGTTTAATACGACTCTGTACCTGGACTGCTTTTGTGGCTTTATACCTGAACCGCTCGATGAATTCCTCCGTATCCTCAATCATTTTCTGCTGATTACGATAGGCCGCAAGTTGTTGTTCCCGTCTTTCCTTTCGAAGCTCAACATATTCGGAATATGCAGCTTTGTAATTATAAGTTTTACCAAGCGAAATCTCTATCGTACGGTTTGTCAGATTATCAAGGAAAGCTTTGTCGTGCGAAATAATGACTGCTGCGCCGCTGAAATCCTTGATATAATTCTCAAGCCATTGAATGGACTCAATATCGAGGTGGTTTGTCGGCTCATCAAGTAATAACACATTTGGACGACGCATCAGGATCTTAGCCAGTTCGATACGCATGCGCCAACCTCCGCTAAATTCCTTGGTTTGACGAAAGAAATCAGCAGTCGTAAAACCCAGTCCCAGCAATGTTTGCTCAAGTGCTTCTTCAATATTAGTACCACCTAATAAATGGAACCTGTCATTCAATTCTGTGACCTCATGAATCAAATCCAAATATTCTGCACTTTCATAGTCTTCTCTGAGGCTTAATAACAGATTGATTTCGTGAATACGTTTATCGAGATTCAGAACTTCATCAAATGCGGAACGGGCTTCTTCCAGCACAGTTTTTCCATCCTGATGTACCATTTGCTGAGGAAGGTATCCGATCTTAACGTCATCCGGAATAATAACCTCACCGGATGTTGGCTGTTGCTTCCCACACAGAATCTTGAGCATGGTGGACTTACCGGCACCATTTTTGCCTACAAGACCTATCCTATCTTTTGGATTAATTAAAAAAGAAATATCCTTAAAGAGATCAAAACCACCAAACTGAACCGTCAATTGATTTACTGAAATCATCTTACTTCTAATTATCGACCTGCAAAGATAAATAATTTAGTACATGGGAAATTCAACTTCATTTTACCTTTGAATTTTAATAAAATTCAGATATATTTACATTGTCTAACCATGCGCAATTATTAACTAGAACAGCTGATTATGAAAAAAATTACATTATTATGTTTTGTATGTTTATGGCAATTCATTGTTATTGCTCAAAACAATACAACAGAACCATTTTCATTTGTTTTTATCAATGATGTCCATTTGTCGCCAGGTAAGGGGGTCGATGGTTTTGAAAAAGCAATAAATTACATAAATAAATTAAATCCGGATTTTGTCATTTCCTGTGGTGACTTGGTTATGGATGTAAATGACCAAACGGAAACAGCTGCAGATTCTCTTTTTGACCTTTACATCAAAACTTCTAAGCAAATTAAATCTGCTATTTATACGGGAATTGGTAATCACGACATTTTCGGCATTTCATTAAAACAGGGCATTACTCCCGATCATCCAATGTTTGGAAAAAAGATGTTTGAGAAAAAGATTGGAAAGACATACCAGACCTTTGCTCACAAAGGCTGGAGGTTCTTTATCCTTGACGATATTGACATAAGTATAAGCAAAAAATACAGGGGATATGTGGACTCGTTACAAATGGAGTGGATAAAGAATGAGCTTAAAACTATAAATCCTCAAACACCTATCATTATTGCGTTACACATGCCGCTAGTTTCTGTTTTGAACCAGGTGGAACGAGGTGGAACTGCTGCAAACTCAGATGCAAGTGCCGTTTCAAACTCACGCAAGCTGCTCGATCTGTTTAAAGGATACAATTTAAAGCTTGTACTCCAGGGACATCAGCATGTTTATGAAGATATCCTTTTTCAAAATATCCGGTTTATAACAGGAGGTGCTTTGAGCGGATGGAAATGGAACGGACCAAGCAGAGACACACCTCCAGGGTTCTTACAGATTACCACGAAAGGAACTGACGTTAACGGTGTTTACATCGATTATGGCTGGAAACCAATATCTAAATAATCAAAAATTTGCTTCGTTTTCCTAAATTGGTATTTTTGCACCAGTTTTAAAAAGTAGTTGTGGGCAGAAAAAATAATTTACCACTGATCCGTGGTATTGAGGTTACAGACATTGCAGCAGAAGGAAAGGCGATAGCAAAAATCGAAGGAATGGTGATTTTTATTCCGTATGTTGTACCTGGCGATGTGCTGGATGTGCAGGTAACAAAAAAACGGAAAAATTATATGGAAGCGCTTCCTGTGACATTCCATAAATATTCGGAACAAAGACAGGTACCTGTTTGTGAACATTTTGGTGTTTGCGGAGGCTGTAAATGGCAAAACCTGCCTTATGACCAACAATTATTCCACAAACAAAAACAGGTAGCTGACAACCTCGTCAGGATTGGGAAACTGGAAATTCCGGGGATTTCTCCAATCCTGCCTTCCGACCAAAGCGAATTTTACCGCAATAAACTGGAATTTACTTTTTCCAACAATCGCTGGTTAACAAAAGAAGAAATCGATTCCGAACTTCCTTTTGATCGTCATGCGTTAGGTTTTCATATTCCTGAGAAATTCGACAAGATTCTCGACATTAAAAAATGCTGGCTGCAACGCGATCCGTCTAATTCCATACGCGACGAGATAAAGCGATTTGCCATCGAAAACGGAATACCCTTCTTTGATCTACGAAGTCTGACCGGTTTTATGCGATCCCTCTTTATCCGTACAGCCAATACCGGCGAGCTTATGGTGATCCTGAGCTTTTTCCAGGATCAGGAGGTATTCCTGAAGATCATGCTGAATCACATTGCTGAGAAGTTTCCTGAGATTACATCCCTGATGTATGTAATAAACCAAAAAGTAAACGACACCATCACCGATCAGGATATTATCCTGTTCAAAGGAAAAGACCACATTATAGAAGAGATGGAAGGGCTTAAATTTAAGGTGGGGCCAAAATCGTTTTATCAAACCAACTCGGAACAGGCTTACAAACTTTATAAAGTAGCACGCGACTTTGCCCGGCTAACCGGCGACGAAATTGTTTACGACTTATACACGGGAACCGGTACCATTGCCAACTTTGTTGCCCACAAGGCAAAAAAGGTCATTGGTATTGAATATGTACCTGAGGCCATTGAAGATGCCAGGGAGAACTCCCGTTTCAATGATATTACCAATACGGACTTTTATGCGGGCGATATCAAAGATGTACTGAACCAAGGGTTCATCGAGCGACATGGGCATCCTGATGTTATTATTCTCGATCCGCCCAGGGCTGGTGTGCATCAGAATGTAATTGACGCCATTCTTTACACCATGCCTGAACGAATTGTTTATGTAAGCTGCAATCCTGCCACGCAGGCGCGCGATCTGGCCCTCCTCAGGGACAATTACAGGATCACTGCTGTACAACCTGTCGACATGTTCCCGCATACGCATCATGTGGAAAATGTGGTGAAACTGGAACGGATTTAACCAGGCAAATCGCTGCCATGCACCTTGTTTCTGAAGGTTTGTGATTGACTAAAATTCAATCTTGTAACTTAGTATAGGTAAGACGATAACGTCTTCCTCCTTGCCAATAGTGCGTGTCCGGTAATTATAGCTAAAACCATCGTAGTTGGGTGAGCCTAATGCATTCTTAACCTGCAATGCCCAAACACCGGAGTGATGTTTTTTATTCAGACGGTACGTGATGGTAAAATCAAGATAATACATGGGCGATTCTTTATCGGTAAAGGCGTTTGTCTCATCATATAATACTTCTTTTTGCTCCAGTG
>DATBXH010000436.1:0-3944 GCA_036514375.1 Bacteroidales bacterium
AAAAATCCTGTTAAGAAGACCAACGAGTCTCTTGCTTTGGGAAAATCAACATATGTAAGACATTGCGCCAGTTGTCATGGAACCAAAGGCAAAGGAGACGGCGATAAAGTAAAAAACCTTGCTAATATTGCTCCTGCAGACCTAACACTAAATGACGTGATCCAGGAGACAGACGGTGAACATTTTTTCAAAATCAAGCATGGCCGAAATGCTCTGCATTGTTTTAAAGGAAAAATCGACGATGAAGCCATTTGGTCCACCGTCCATTATATGCGAACATTTACCAATAAATAGAGTCTATTTGATTATCTGATATTCTTTCCCAACCTTACGGAATGCCTCGATTGCTTTATCGAGGTGTTCTTTTTTATGTCCTGCTGAAATTTGGACACGAATTCTGGCTTCGCCTTTAGGAACTACAGGATAGTAAAAGCCAATAACATAAACACCTTCATCCAGTAACCGCGCGGCAAAATCCTGTGATAATTTAGCATCGTAAAGCATAATAGCCACAATAGCCGATTGACTTGGTTTAATGTCAAACCCTGACTCCTTAATAGCAGACATAAAATATTGAATATTCGCTGTTAACATATCATGAAGATCAGTGGTTAGGTTAAGTATTTCAAAAACCTCCAATCCGGCATAAACCATGGCTGGAGGAAGAGAATTCGAAAAAAGATATGGTCTTGACCGTTGCCTGAGCATCTCGATAATTTCTTTCCTTCCTGTTGTAAATCCTCCGATAGCACCGCCAAATGCCTTGCCCAGTGTTCCGGTAATTATATCAACTTTACCTGAGACATTAAATAATTCTGTGATCCCATGCCCTGTTTTACCCACCACACCTGCCGAATGACATTCGTCAACCATCACCAAAGCATCGTATTTCTCTGCCAAGGCACATATTTTATCCAACGGAGCAACATTTCCATCCATGGAGAACACAGCATCCGTGACAATAATACGGAATCTCTGTTCCTGTGCTTTTTTAAGACATTCCTCAAGCTCAATCATATCAGCATTCGCATACCTATAACGTTGAGCTTTACAAAGCCTAACCCCATCAATGATAGAGGCATGATTTAATGCATCAGAAATGATAGCATCTTCCTCGGAAAATAATGGCTCAAAAACTCCTCCATTCGCATCGAAACAAGCCGCATAAAGGATTGTATCATCGGTTTTAAAAAACTGAGCTATTCGTTGCTCCAAGTGTTTATGAATATCCTGCGTTCCACAGATAAACCGGACCGATGACATTCCGAAACCTCTTTGTTCTAATCCCTTATGAGCTGCTTCAATAATGTCCGGATGGGATGATAGCCCAAGATAATTATTTGCACAAAAATTCAGAACTTCTCTCCCATCCTCAAGTTTAATAACCGCAGATTGGGACGATGCTATAATTCTTTCGTTCTTGTATAGTCCGGCTTCTTTAATAGAAAGAAGCTCATTTTTCAGATGTTCTTTGAGTTTTCCGTACATATGTTTTACTTCCTGGTTAATATTATTAAGAAGACTGTATCTAAACTAGTCATCATACAAATTCAAAGATTCGCCTTTGAAGGAAACTTTTGTCTTACCTCCTGAACCATAATCCCGGTCATTTCCTGTAAGTTATAGGTATAAACATAACTCCAGTCATTCCGTGATTGTGAATCATCAATACTTTCCGGCCAGGAATCAGCTATTACCTGACGAAAGTCAGGTTTATAAGTAACGGTAAATGCCGGTATATGAGTCCTTATTTCTGCTGCAAGTTGTTTTGGTGTAAAGCTCAACCCTCCGATATTATAACTTGACTTTACGGAAAGTCTGTAATGATCGGCCTCCATCAGATCGATGGTAGCTTTAATGGCATCGGGCATAAAAAGCATCGGGAGACCGGTGTTTTCATTGAGAAAGCACTCATAGTTACCTTTCCTCACAGCCTCGTAAAACATTTCAACGGCATAATCTGTGGTTCCACCACCTGGTTCTGTTTTGTAACTGATCAAACCCGGATATCGGATACTTCGAATATCAAGCTTGTACCGACGATTGTAATACTCAACCCATCGTTCACCTGCCAATTTACTAATGCCATATACCGTATTGGGCTCCATAAAAGTCAAACGGGGTGTATCAATGCGAGGTGTAGTTGGCCCGAAAACAGCAACTGAACTTGGCCAAAACACTTTTTTAATATCTTCCACCTCCTTAGCAAGGTCAAGGATATTCATCATGCTATCCATATTAATGTGCCATGCCTGAATAGGAATTTTTTCTGCATTTCCGGAAAGAACAGCAGCCAAATGGTAAATTTGGGTTATCTTATGACGAATTACAAAATGAATAAGCCGTTTATCGTCCATCACATCGAGAATTTGGAATGGCCCTCCTTCGGTAATATCCTTGCTTGCCTGTTTAATGTCCGTTGCAAACACATGCTCATCGCCATAAATTTTTCGAAGTTCAAGAGTCAATTCCGACCCAATCTGTCCGGCTGCACCAATAATCAAAATATTTTCCATAAACAACTTCAGGTTAAAAATCTAAAGGTCAAGTTTCAAAAATCAACACATCCACCATACAAATTCCCAGATCTCTTGCCGATCTTTGAAGAATTGATTGAATTGATTTATTGAAAATTAGTTGAGCTTTGTTAACTGTATTCCAGATTCTTGTTTACACTGAAAATTACTTCTTTTTGCTTTTACGAACTATGACATATCGCATATATACAACTGTCTTTTTCGCATTATTTCCGAATCATAGCAGCCATATAAAACCCATCGAAGCCTTCTGTTGGCGATACAAAACGTTCTTCGGCAAATTCAAATTTATCGCCGTTTTTATCTATAAATTTTTGGATTTGGCAAGTGTTCTCTGACGGAAGAATGCTGCAGGTGGAATATACAAGCTTACCTCCAGGCTTCACCATTAAACTGTAACGACTCAACACATCTTCCTGTGTCTTTCTTAAATTATCAAGATCCGTTGGTTGTAATTTCCATTTTATTTCAGGATTACGTTTAAGGACACCTAACCCCGAACAGGGTACATCAAGTAGAACCAGATCGGCAGTGTTATGCAAACGTTTTATCACTTTTGTGGAGTCGATGGCTCGTGTTTCAACGATAGAAACTCCGGCACGTTTTGTGCGACATTTCAATGTTTCGAGTTTAGTTGGAAAAATATCAAGAGCTATTATTCGTCCTTTGTTTTGCATTAAACTTGCCAAATGCAAAGTCTTTCCTCCATTTCCGGCACATGCATCAATAACACGCATACCGGGCTGAGGATTCACAAAATGTCCAATCAACTGCGAAGATATATCCTGCATCTCGAACCACCCTTGTTTAAACTGAGGCAATTTAAAAACATTCAATTTATTTTTAAGAATAAGGGCATCCGTGGCTCTGTTGCTTTTCCTAATTTCTAACCCAAGTGCAAGTAATTCTTTAAGAAGCTTATCTCTGCTACACTTAATTGTATTAGCACGAATCACTAGTGCTGCTTCCTGATTTAATGCCTGAAGTATTGATAACCAATGATCCGTCAGTTCTTTATGCCCGATATTATCAAGCCAGTCTGGCACCGAATACATAATTGCCCTGTTGTCATTAACCGATTTAAAATTCTCGGATATAGCTCTTCTTCTTAGCCGGTCAATTTTTATAAAATCAGGTAATTGCTTTTGTTCAACAATCCAACCTATGGCAAGCAATGTAATGATACCGGATGGTTCTCCAAGGTTTCCCCTGCTCTGTATTTCAATAAGTAAACGCCAATTCCTAATGAGATAGTAAACCTGTTCTACAATAAACGCAATATCGGAAGGAGCAACCGATTTGTTACTTTTAAAAAAAGCTTCAAATGCCTTGTCAGCCTGCAAGCCCGAAAACATGACATCACGTGTGATTTGAGTGATAGCCTGGATATTTTTATGTGATACAACC
>DATBXH010000437.1:0-3380 GCA_036514375.1 Bacteroidales bacterium
AAGTAAAAAATATGTTCAATCGTTACGGGTCGATACCATCCATAAACTAAGCTACGCTCATGGCTTTGCTCCATCTGCCAGTGTATCTTTCAATCCTACCATTTATGGAATGCTCCAGTTTGGTCCTAAATCCAAATTAAATGCGATTCGCCATGTTATAACCCCAACAATAGGCTATAGCTTCATTCCTGAAATTAAGAGTTTGGTGCCTAACTATTTTAAATCATATAGGGACTCTACCGGAAAAGAAATTCAATATTCCATTTACGAACAAAACATTTATGGTACACCAACCTTATCAAGACGCAGCGGGTCAATCTCCTTCTCGCTTGGTAATAACCTGGAAATGAAAGTTAAATCTGCAAAAGATACAGTAACTGGTTTGAAAAAGATTGTGCTGATTCAATCGTTGAATTTCAATGCCAGTTACAATATTTATGCACAAACCAATAAGCTTTCCTACATTTCATGGGGAGGTAATACTCCCATTGTAAAAGGATTAAATATCAATTATAATGGTAATATCGACCCGTATGAAATGACGTCAAGAGGTACCGATAGTACCATATATTATTGGAAAAAACATAAAGGCATTGGTAGGTTAACAAGTGCCGGTTTAAGTTTTGGTTATACATTCACGGGTGGTGGCGGAAAATCTGCTGCTGCAGACGCGAAAACAAGCCCTGACGGAAAAACTGCCGATACTAAAAAGGAAGAACAGCCAAAACCTCAGAAACCTCAGGGAGATTTTGCTTATTTTAAAATACCCTGGAGTTTTAATTTCAATTATAACCTCAACTACAGCAAGCCGGGTAAAACAAAATCCGTGGTTCAATCGTTAAGTTTCGGAGGAAATCTTAATCTTACCTCGAAATGGTCAATCAACTTTAATTCGGGTTACGATTTTGACAAAAAGGATCTGGTTTATACCTCTTTTAGTATAACTCGTAATCTTCACTGTTTCCAGATGAGTATTAACTTTGTTCCTTTTGGACCTTATAAATTCTATAATTTTAGAATTTTTGCCTTGTCACAGTTCTTATCCGATCTGAAATACGAACAACGTAAGGATTATCGCGATTATCCTACCGGATTCTAATGAAAAGCTGAAGTAATTTACTCTTTAAACCTATACAACTATGAAACGTGTAATAAGTTCATCCGGCGCTCCGTCAGCCATTGGTCCCTACAGCCAGGCTATTGAAGTTAACGGAACATTATATGTCTCCGGCCAGATTCCAATCGACCCGAAAACAGGAAAACTTGTAGACGGCAATATTAAAGAACAGACTCACCAGGTTCTGAAAAACATAGGCGCCATTCTAAGAGAAGCCGGATACAATTACGACGATGTGGTAAAGAGCACCTGCCTCCTTGCCAATATGGACGATTTTAAAGAGATGAACGAAGTGTATGCGGAATATTACAAAGAAACTCCTCCGGCACGTGCGGCTTATGGTGTGGTCCGGCTACCTTTGGGAGCACTCATAGAGATAGAGACTATTGCGGTAAAAGTAAACTCAAAGTAAATCCGTTGGTTATTAGGTATACGGATTGGAGAAAACGAATAGACTAAGAAACAACAAAAGAATTATACTCATAAAAAAGAGGTTGCAGAAGATTCTGTCAACCTCTTTTATTGTATAGTAAAGTAAGATCTTATTCAGCTACGATTTCGAATTCGATATCCACTGAAACCTCTTTATGAAGCTTGGCTTTTGCTTTATAAACACCAACTTCCTTAATATGCTCTTCGTCGAAAATAATGTTTTTACGATCAACTTCAAAGCCCTTATCTTTGAGAGCTTCAGCAAGCATAATAGTATTGATGGAGCCAAAGATTTTACCCGTTGTACTGGTCTTAGCACCAATGGTAAGTTTCAAACCCTTCATCTTTTCAGCCTGAGCCTGTGCTTCAGCCTTAACTTTAGCTTCTTTGTGAGCTCTTTGTCTTGTATTTTCAGCCAAAACTTTTTTAGCCGATTCTGTTGCAGTAACAGCCAGTCCTCTTGGGATAAGGTAATTACGGGCATACCCGTCCTTCACCTTAACGATGTCATCCTTTTGGCCTAAATTTGCAACATCTTGTTTAAGAATAATATCCATTGTTTAGCCCTCCACTTCTTATTTTAATAAATCGGTAACATAAGGCAGCAATGCCAGGTGACGTGCACGCTTAACAGCAGTAGCAACTTTTCTTTGAAATTTCAACGAGGTTCCGGTCAGGCGGCGGGGTAAAATTTTACCTTGCTCGTTGAGGAATTTTTTCAAGAATTCAGGATCCTTATAATCAACATATTTGATCTTATTTTTCTTGAATCTGCAGTATTTTTTCTTCTTAACTTCAACAGTTGGTGGAGTTAAATATCTGATTTCTGATTGATTCTGGCCCATTGCTTAGTCCTCCATTTTTTTTACAGGTTGTTTCTGTCCTCTCTTCTTCTCACTGTATTCAACAGCATATTTGTCCATCTTCATGGTCAGGAATCGGATAATGCGTTCATCACGACGATATTCGGTTTCCAGCTTTCCAATGAATTCAGGATTAGCTTTGAATTCGATAAGGTTATAAAAACCTGTTGACTTTTTTTGGATGGGATAAGCCATTTTACGCAGGCCCCAATCTTCTTCATTGACGATCTCACCACCTTCATCGGTGATCAACGATCTGAATTTAAGTACCGCTTCCTTCATCTGGGCTTCAGACAAAACGGGAGTTACAATGAAAACGGTTTCATACTGGTTTGACATACTTTTTTATTTAAAAGTTTAAAAATTAATAGGTCGCAAAAGTAGAAACTTTTTTCAAATAGAACAAAAATCGTTTATAAAATTTGGGGTGGTCAGGTGTTTACGAACTTCTTTTCTAAAATAGCATAAAAAAATATGAAAAAAATTTGATTTTGTTAATCAAAGTAATGTTTAATTCAAACTATTGTCTATTTTTGACGTTCAAACAATTTAAAACTATCAAATTATGAAAAGAATCGCAATTACATTTACTTTTTTCCTGACATTTTTAATTTCTCAGAATGGTTACGGACAGGACACGTTAAAAGCTACTTACGGAAATTTCTCAACCGAACTTAATGTTAATTTATTTCAAGGACAATTAACCCTTAATAATGCATTAAATCAAATTAAGTTCCGTTACATGCTTCCCAACTCCTATGCCATAAGACTTGGATTTACGGCCGACTCCAGAAAAGTTGTAAATAATGCCGAAAATGTTTATGGCACCAATCCTACCAAGAACAATGAAACAATGACAACAACCATGATAGGAATAAATTTTGGATTTGAAAAGCATTTTGCCGGAACAAAAAGGTTATCCCCGTACATTGGTGGGGAATTAGCAATTGGCTATAAATGGTCTAAAG
>DATBXH010000438.1:0-4537 GCA_036514375.1 Bacteroidales bacterium
GGAAGTCGAGCAGCAGCCTCACATACCGGAGCCATAGCTAATTCTGATCTGGCAGTGGAAGCGTTATTTCGCAAGGCCGGTATTGTCAGATGTTCAGGTAGGGAAGAACTGGTGACTATGGCCTCCATATTCATGCACAAAGAATTGAAAGGAAAAAATATTGCTATCATTACGCAAGCCGGAGGACCAGCAGTTATGCTTACAGATGCGTTATCAAAGGGCGGTCTTGAAATACCTGAAATTAAAGGGGCACAAGCTGATCAATTAAAAACAAAGCTTTTACCCGGATCATCCATTCATAATCCCATTGATTTACTTGCTACGGGTACAGCTGAGCAGTTAGAGATGGTTATTGACACTTGCGAACACAGCTTTGACTATATCGATGCGATGATGGTAATTTTTGGAAGTCCGGGATTAGTTGAGGTGTATGATGCGTATGAAGTACTTCATCGCAAAATGCTGACATGCACCAAGCCCATTTTTCCGATTTTACCATCGCTGATTACGGCTAAAAATGAGGTTGAGTTTTTCATCAATAAAGGTCATGTAAATTTTCCTGATGAGGTTTTGCTTGGAGCAGGGCTGGTAAAGGTATTTAATACTCCGAAACCTGCTGAAGAGAATATTCCGGTTGATGACATAAACATGTCCAGATTGAGGGAAATAATTGCTGATCTTGAGAACGGATATGTTCCACCTGCAAAGATTCAGGAAATTCTCAGGTTAGCAGACATTGATCTTGTTGATGAAGCTGTTTCAGATGACAAAGAAACCATCCTTTCCGAGGCATGCCGGATTGGTTATCCGGTAGTTGCAAAGGTAGTTGGTCCGGTTCATAAGTCAGATATTGGGGGAGTTGCGCTTAATATCCGAAATGAACATTTACTGAGTGCAGCATTTGATCATTTGATGTCCTTGCCTGAAGCGAAGGCAGTGATGATTCAACCCATGCTTGCAGGCAAAGAACTTTTCATTGGTGCTAGCTACGAACCACGATTTGGACATGTGGTTCTCTGCGGTTTAGGCGGAGTTTTTGTAGAAGTTCTGGAAGATGTATCATCTGGTTTGGCACCGTTGAACTATGAAGAGACATTTTCTATGATCAGGTCGTTAAAAAGCTATAAAATTATCAGAGGAACACGGGGACAGGAAGGAATTAATGAGCAAAAATTTGCGAATACGATTGTCAGACTTTCCCGGCTTTTGCGTCATGCCACGGAGATTAAGGAAATAGATTTGAATCCTTTGATTGGGTCAAAGGACCGAGTTACGGTAGTTGATGCCCGGATATTTATTGAAAAGCCCTGATGGTAAAAGTTTAATCACAAATTATTAAATAGTCTGCTTTCTGTCATGTTTTATTATTTGGTTACCCTAATCACAGCTGATTTAAGTGCAGGGAGCGTGAACCATACAATAATGTCGCCATTCTGATCCCGGTAATAATTTTCGGGCGCTTTATTGTTAATGAGAATATTGTCGGCTCTAATTGCCAAAGCTAATCCTTTTACATCCTGATAACTTGAATTATATAATCTGAAGTTACCATCGGCCAATAACCTGATTCTGACTTTTTCAAGTGCAAGCCAATACTCCATAATTTCTTTCACCGTTGTAAAATTTATAAGCCGTTTTGTTTTGTAAAATGGAAGACTTGTCTGGACTTTCTCAAATTCCTTTGACTTCAAAAGGGAATCTATTTTTTCAAGATCAATATCCGCCTCGCATTTACAGAATACAATACCTCTGTTGGCGATAAAATCCTTAAGCCTTTTCGGAGAGAATATTGAATCCCATTTATTGACATGTTTTATAAAAGGATCCGGTCTCCAGGAGTAAATATCCGGGGCGATCACCATATTTGACCAATAGTTAGGTGTTGGGAAGAAGTCTCCAAAACCAGGATAAGGATAAATCAAATGGCCATAAAAGTAATAACCGGAGTCTCTGTCGAAGTAATTTATAAAAGGGCTTTCTACAAACTGAGATCCGGAACCAATACCATTGTCAAGTTTTGTTTGCAGTGAGATACAATCAGTTTTTTTTGTAAGGACAAAGGTAGACAGATAGCCATTCGGTGATTTCATAAAACGAGGAAGCGAGACAAAGTCGGAGCCTGCAAATAACTGGAAATCATTTTCCCGTGAAGCTCCGGCTTTATAAAGATTACAGGACATATCCACTATTCCCTTTCCTGCTAAAACCTCCGCCAGCGGATGGTCTCTGTAATAATCCAAGTTTATAAATAATTCGCCTGCCCGAACGGAAAGCTGAACAGAAGAGATATCCGGATTATGGTACAGATACAGAGTTTTGGCACCCGATCCTATTTTAATACCCTCTTTGTCAAGCCAATATTCATTCCGGAAGCGTTTGGAGTCAATCAACGTATTCTTTCTGTACACTTCGTTAATGCCTTGAGAGAAACTAAAAATCATGGTTTCACGCACCAGTTGGATACTATCTTTGAAAGTCGTTTTGGATTCAGCTTTTATTAAAGAAGATTCGTCATTCAACACAAGATTTATGGTAAAATTGCAAATGCTGGTTTCGCCTGAAAATCTAACACTATTCTTTTCTCCTGGTGTGTATACCAGCTTATTGGCAAAGTGCGATAAGGTGTCATTATTTTTGATCCACTGAATATAGTATTTTGCAGAGGAGAGAATCTTATCATTATTTGCGGACCGTATTTGAAAATCGCCCAGTTTATCTGAATATAAAATCGTGTAGAATTTGTTTTTATAAACCGGCCGATAGGTAAAACCGCTTAAAAAAGAGCGTTCTTCTTTTTTCTTGTCAGTAATCAGGAATGAGGGCCTGCCAATACGAAGGAACGATATTTTGTAATCATCGATATCAACAAAATTTCTGCTACTATTTTGCAACGACACTGACATCGTGGCATTGGGGGGTATATTGGCCGGGAAATTAATACTTCGCGTAAAAAGAGCCCATCGGTTAATGGCGGAATCGGAAGCAATACTGAAACTTTGTTTGAAAATTAAAGAGTCTCCCATATTAACAGAAATCCACAAAATGGCCTTGCTCTTTGCATTCTGCAATCTGTAATAGAACCCGATGCCCAAGGCAAAATTCTTTGATTTTACGAAACCAGGGAATTCCGATTCATAACCAAAGCCGAAAGGATGCTGATTATTCATTCTCGAAAAATGGATACCTGAATGTCCATTCCCTTCAATGATGGATTCCGTGCCCTTCCAGAATGACGGAAAACTTCTGCTTTCCATATCACTCGAGAAAATCCTGACTTCGTTTACTTTTTCCTTAAACAAATTACAGGATGTAACGCTCATTGCCAGAAGCATCGAAATAATTAAGCCTGGAAAACTAACTTTATAGGTATCCTGCATAAACAATTGGATTCGAATTTTCAAAAATACAAATTACTTAATTGAAAAAAACAGTTGTATAAATTATCATCAAGAATGTCAGAAAATATATAGCCTGTGATATTTTTGAAAAAAGCTTGACGATTTATTAAAAATCATCCCTATCTTGCAAACCTGTTGTAAAACACTTATTCTAAAGTCTAAGGACTTTTAAGCCAACTTCTAATTGAATTGGAGGACTAATTTATGACTATCAAGCAAATTTCGGTTTTTCTGGAAAACAAATCGGGTCGCCTTGCAGAAGTACTCGGTAGCTTAGGCCAAAGAAATATAAGAATTAGTGCTTTAACCATTGCTGATACTTCGGAATATGGGATATTGCGCTTAATTGTTAATGATTTCCAGGGTGCTGTGGAAACTCTGAAAGAAAAGGGTTTCACTGTTAATGTTACTGATGTTATTGCTATTTCGACACCCAGCCAGGCGGGATCTTTTGCTAAAGTATTGGAAGCATTAGCTGAGGAAAATATCAGTGTTGAATACATGTATGCTTTCAAATTAGGCGCGAATGCATCTATCATTCTTCGTCCGGAATTTATCGACCAAGCCCTGAATGTACTTCAAAAGCATAAGTTTGCCCTGTTAAATCTCAATGATTTAGCTAATTTGTAATAAACTTACCTAAATAAATTGTTTTAACCACATGATTTGGAATAAAACCTTTGAATGCATGAGCCGTGATGAGATGCGTGCATGTCAAAGTCAGCGATTGGTAGATATGGTTGAACGTGTATATCATAACGTGCCATTCTATCGTAATAAAATGCAGGAACTGGGATTACATCCTGAGGATATTAAAGATATTGATGATTTAAAGCGACTTCCTTTTACCACCAAGCAGGATCTGCGGGACAATTATCCATTTGGTCTGTTTGCAGTTCCGCAGAGTGAAATAGTTCGGGTTCATGCTTCGTCAGGTACGACAGGTAAACCAACGGTTGTGGGTTATACCCGCCGTGATTTGAATACATGGAGCGAGGTTGTGGCACGGTGCCTGGTAAGTGCAGGAGCTCATAAACACGATATTGTTCACATCGCTTATGGTTATGGGCTTTTTACGGGCGGATTAGGACTACATTACGGAAGCGAGCGTATTGGTGCCACAGTTATTCCTATCTCGG
>DATBXH010000439.1:0-4090 GCA_036514375.1 Bacteroidales bacterium
TTCCTGTTTACAGAACGATTACCACATTTATTCTCAAGCAGTGAAACCACCCAGCTTCTGACTGCTTTTGCATCAATTAAAACTAATTCAGAACCCACCGCTTCGGTGCAATACTGTTCAAATTGCCTTAAATCCGTCTGATAGGACTCAACGGTGTGTCTTGAGTATCTTTTTTCGAATTCCAAATAATTTAAAAACGAAAGAACATAATCCATAACCTCACCTGTTTAAATAAACCTTAACAAACGTAACCTCAGGAGCGGGTATAGAACTATTCTTCTTTCTGCTGAAGTTTCTGGATATAGATAGCTTTCTTAATTTCTTCTCTGCGAGTTACAGAAGGTTTGGTAAACTCCTGACGGTTTCTAAGTTCTTTGATAATACCTGTTTTTTCAAATTTTCTTTTGAATTTCTTCAAAGCCCTTTCGATGTTCTCTCCTTCTTTTACTGGTACAATGATCATAATTTTACCTTTTTTTAAATGAGCCGCAAATTTATTAATTGTATATAATTATTCAAACATTCTTTACAAATTTAACTAAAAACACTCTCAAATAAAAGCATAGCTACCTATAATTATACTTAAAAATTATGTAAATCCTGCGATTGATTCTACTCGAACAACAAGTATGGCCTGAGTTTGACCATTTCGGTAGTAGTAAATATCTGAGCTTCTTCCAACTGTTTTAATGAAACGATCTTATTATGTTTCCGGTATTTCATAATAGATTTGGTTTGCTCAAAGGAAATGTAAGGATGAGCGTTAATTTCCCTGAACTCTGCCGTATTTAAATTAATCTTTCGGATCTTAAGGGTATCCACAACCAGATAATTCCTTATTTTCTCACATGTTTCCGGTTTCAACCCGTAGACTTCCGATAATTGATTTAAGGAGAAGTACCCGCCAAGTAATGCTCTGTACTTTAAAATTCGTCTCGAGTAGACAGGTCCGATACCTGGCAATTCATCAAGACCGGCTGAGTCTGCATTATTTAATTCCAAAACAGGTATGCTGCGCTTATTAATGGGCTGAGGTTTATAAGGATGTTTAACTGTATCCTTGTAATGAAAAACCTTACCTGAAGGTTTCCTCATCGAATCTGTTTCCTTTTCGAACTGTGCAATCTCTTTTTTGAATTCATTTACATCGATACCTGGTGAGGCTGGAATCAAATGCGGCATCAGGCTTGAAAGAATAAGTACCGATATTATCAAAATCAAAAGGACAATGATACCAACCTTTTCGCCTTTTGTGAATGTTAAGTATTCCCTGAGATAGAACTTCAATTTATTAAAATCCATAAACCAACGTCTGGAAATCAATTCTATACCAAAGAAAAGAAAAAGTAATGAAAAAATAAAATCAGAAGGGATACCCTATGGCGAAACTTAGTGCATAATTTTTTCGCCTATGCTGGCTGTTGTAATAATCATAATACCCTTTCGACGGATCTATTATTTTAAATCCCAAATCGAGCCGGACAAGGAAATAATTAAAGTTTAGACGTAATCCGGCTCCTGACCCTAATGCTATTTGTTTGTAGAACTTATTCCATTTAAAAACTGCGTTTTTTGGTTTCGTTTCTTCTGCCGTTGGTAAAAGCCATATATTACCGGCTTCAGCAAACAAGGCACCTTCGAAAATCCAGAAAAGTTTAAATCTGTATTCCATATTTGCTTCCAGCTTTATATCGCCGGTACCCGTGGGATACTTGCTCGTATCAATGGTATTTCCCGGCCCTAAGGTACCTACCTGCCATCCGCGGATACTATTTGGACCACCTGAAATAAATTGTTTTTCAAAAGGCAGGTTCCTGGAATTCCCATAAGGCACACCGACGCCCGCAAACATCCGGTATGCCATCCCTGACATTTCATTGATGCGATGAAAATAATGAAAATCCAATTCGCCCTTTACATACTGTGCATACGGAAGGCCTAAAAGTGTGTAGTTACCTGCTGTATCCATAGGCCCGTGCGTCGATGAATTGATGACCTGCAGTAAGTTTCCACCCGATTCAAAATTTAACTGGAAGAATCTGTAATCCGATTTCTTCTTATAATCCTGGTTGTTGTATATGTAACTATACGTTAAACCTGCGATCAGGTGGTTAGAGTAAAGGTTTCTGACATAAGCTCCCGATGTATCAATTTTTTGTTGCGTAGCCTGAGAGATGAATGGTATCTTTACCAGATTTAACGTGATTGGAGTAAGAATATGTGTTTTATAAGCTCCTACTCTCCAATTATAACCCATGGAGGCGTTTGCAACGCCCCTTTTAAAGTCGGGTCGGTCCTGATAGTTATAAGCGAGTGTAAAAGAAGTTTTCGGATTATATTTTTTTCTGAATCCCATACTATTGAAAGGAATAAAGAATTTTGGAATGTTTATGGTCGACTCTACTCCATATTCTATATCCCTGCTTATGATGTTCGAATTACTTTCCTGCAAAGCCTCGAGCGACCATTTAAACTTGAGGTTCAGGTTTTCGGCATTGCCAAACAAACTCCTGTGCAGGTAAATAAGATTAACTGCACCCCCAAAATTCCCGGAAGAGTTGGTTCCGACCAATCCCCAATCGTACGATTGAATGCTTAACGGTGTTAAGCTTAACTGACAATCGAGGTAACGATATTTTGAAGTATCCGGCCCGGGTAACACCGTAAACTGATTGGTATTAACAATGCTGAAAACATTGAGGGACGAAAGATGGCTTTTGGTTTGCTCAACATCCGAAATCCTGAATAATGAACCCGGCATTATATAATTTGACTGCTGAATAATACTTGGCCTCACCCAGAAATTATTCTGATATACAAATCGTACCCCATATCGGGATATGGTGTCACGGCGATCGTTTTCCGATGAGGTAGTTTTTCGGAATCGGTCATTCTCGGTACGAATAACAACCTGGTTTATCTTATATTGTCTGTTTGGAATAGAGGTAATCTGTCCGTTGTCAAGTTTTACAGCCTGGTTGGAAACGCTCAGCAGCAGATCGACCTGGTTGTGGGAAGTATCGGCTTCGAACATAATCATATCACGGGAGAACATAAAATATCCATTATTTCTCATCATGTATTCGATGTTTCCTCGTTCTTTTCCCAGCAAGTCGATATCGAACAATCCGTTTTGGCCAACTTTCAGGTTGGATTTGATGTTTGAGGTATCGGAGTAAATATATCTTTGAATGGACGTATCTTCCATGAAGTATTTCATGCTCCTTATTGAGTAAGGAGTTTTGGCACGAATATGGTAAATAACTTCAGCTTTCTTCTTCTTAAAAAGGACAGTATCACTCACAACTGAGTTTAAATATCCTTTGGAATCGAGATAACTCTTAAGCTGATCGGTGGAAATGCGTGTAGGTTCGGGATCCCAAATAACAGGTTCTTCGCCCATATCCCTTAATTTCTTATTAATCCACGTGTTTTTTTTAGTATTGGAAAGATCGTAAAGCCCCAGGTAGAACCTCATTCCCAGAATTCTTTTATTCTCTTTCTGACGAAGACAGCTGTTGAGTTCAGCCTGATTAATTTTCTTATTGTCACAAATAATCTTGTTCTTACCCAATAAATATTTGCCGGAAGGTACATATTTATAAGGATTGCAACCAACCAAAATAATCCCTGCTAATAAACCGGGGATAATGCAACGAAACGCATATTTAGAGAAAAGAACCAATCTGAGAATTTTGAATACTTTTGTTAGATAAATTTCAAATAGCAAAGATAATATCATGCCAGAAATTGAATAACAAAAAACATGCTAAACAAGAACAAAATCAAATTTATTAAATCGTTAAGCTCAAAAAAAGATAGAACCGAAGCCGGATTGTTTGTCGCCGAAGGAGAAAAACTTGCCTCCGAAATACTTGGTTCTCATCTTACTGTGTCCTATATAGCCGGCACCGAAGCATGGTTTAATAGTATTGAAAAAAAAATATTACCTGCGTCGGTTGAAACGGATGTTGTAAGCCAGGAAGAACTGAACCGGATCAGCTTTCTGAAAACACCTCAGCCTGTTATTTGTCTTGTTCATTTACCCAATTACGAATTGAATTTAGCAGATCTCAATAACAAGTTATCT
>DATBXH010000440.1:0-2862 GCA_036514375.1 Bacteroidales bacterium
TTATCAATATCGTGTGGTTTGTACGAATTAACACCATCAACAGTGACAATGGTTTTGAAATGGCCTAAAAGTTGAGCCATTTGACGCCCATGAGCTGTGGCCAGGCTCTCCATGTCGTATTTCCCTTCAACAAGTACAAGTACCTTTTTGACAGGAATTTCAACTGCACTTACATAAACTGCTGATAATAATAGTATCAGGCAATAAGCAAGAACTCTCTTCATTATTTAATGATATTTTTATTTAATTTAATACAGTAATTTGATACTGAAAAATAATTGTCGAATAAAGTTTTCTTTTTCGGTAACTGAACAATTATTTTTTGTATTTCGGGTTAAATTCGTTAACCGTCTCATTGCCCATGCCAAAGTAATTTTTAATAATTTTTATGGTACGGTCGGATGAGAGTCCATCACCATAAGGATTAACCGCATTTGCCATTTTTTTGTACTCATTCTCATCTTCAATAAGTTTGAGTGCGGTGGTGTAAATGGTTTCTTCGTCGAGACCTACCAGTTTAACAGTTCCATAATCCACAGCATCCGGACGTTCAGTTACATATCGCAAAACGAGTATAGGTACGCCAAAATGCGGACCTTCTTCCTGGACGCCACCTGAATCCGTCAAAATCAGGAAAGATTTTGCCATGAGGTTCACAAAATCAAGATAATCCAACGGCTCAATCAGAGAAACATTGGATATGTCTTTTAAAATTGGAGTAACTGCATCGCGCACGATCGGATTTAAATGAACCGGGAAAATGAATGCAAAATCAGGATATTTCTGTGCCAATCTTTTTATGGCGGAGGCAGCGCCTTCCATAGGTTTCCCCCAATTTTCCCTGCGATGCATGGTAACCAGCACGATTTTCTTTTTTTGGCCAACTACATCGTTTAGAATCGGAACAGAAAAATGATAATTTTCTTTTACCGAATATTCCAGGGCATCTACAACCGTATTACCGGTCACAAAAATGGTTTTGGGATCAACATTCTCCTTGAGCAGAGAATTCTTTGCTGTACTAGTTGGGGCAAAGTGCAGATCGGTAATGCAGCCGGTAATTCGACGGTTTATTTCCTCCGGAAAGGGATTGGCTTTGTCATTAGTCCGTAGCCCAGCTTCTACATGACCTACCGGTATCTGACGATAAAAAGCGGCAAGACTTCCAATACAAGTAGTTGAAGTATCACCTTGTACCAACACCATGTCTGGCTTTTCGATGGCAAGAACCTCATCGATACCGGTGATAATTTTTGCTGTAAGGCTGGCCAGCGTTTGTTTGGGAGCCATAATATCCAGGTCGTAATCGGGTTTAATTTTGAATACGTCCAGTACCTGGTCCAGCATCTGGCGGTGCTGTGCTGTGGCGATGGTTAAGACGTCAAAGAATTCCGGATATTTCTGCAATTCAAGGACGATAGGTGCCATCTTGATAGTATCAGGGCGTGTCCCAAAAATGACAGCAATCTTTTTTCGGTTCATAATGTATTGAAGTTAAGTTGAATACAAGTGATTGAGTTATTTCAAAACAGTGTGCAAAGTAAATACAAATTATCGTTGCGTCGTCATTTTGAGCCTAAAAATTTAATGGTTAAATCTTTGATTTTCATTTTCATCTCATCATGATTGTAAAAGGCAACTTTGATGATATGTCCATTTGGATCCGGGTAATTATCCAGATCGAACATATCCTCGTCCGAATACGTAGACCATGCGTCTCTGGTTTTCGGAACCTTAACAAATTCGTAAATATTTTTGGTTGAACACAGGAATTCCTTCTTATTATTTGCAGAGTAAATATATGTGTATAAATGCGGCAGAAGTTCCAGTTGGGCAGAGTCAAACTGCAATTTGAAAGAGACCTGGACAGTTACTTTCTTAATATCGCTGGGTGGTTTATAGCCATTAACAAGGAATTGGTAAATTTCGTGTTCGGGTGTAAAATGTTCTTCAGTCATCGCAAATGTGCGTAGTTCCTCTAACCTTGTGTCGTAAATGTTTTCGGAGGCAGGGAAAAGTTTATTGTTCCTGCAAACATAATTGTTAATGAATTTGAAGTTTTCTCTTATCCTCACCATTTGGGTTGTTGCATTTTCATCATCAGCAGGTTCAAGGTTTAACCCCGGTTTAAGTTTGTATAGCTGGTCACCAACATAGTAATTGTCGAAAAGATAATCGTTAATGTCGCGGTTGGTCAACATGAAAGGAATGCGGTGAATATTCCGGAAAGTTTGGCAGGTATCCAGCTCATTGCCCAGCCAGGGCACATATCTGGGGTAATATTTGAGATGGTATGAGTCTTTTAAGAAAGCAAGAAGGGTAGGGGTTATGTTGAGATGGGAGTTTACAGCGTTAAATTTTACAGGCTTATTAAGTAAAGGAGAATATATGATAAGTGGTACATTGTAATCATCAATTTCGTTTCGTGTCGGGAAAAATCCATGGTGATGGTCGCCCGTAATCACGAAGATCGTGTTTTTATATTCTTTTCTGTTTCTATAGGACGCAAAGAATGTCCTAAGGCAATTGTCTGTAAACAGGAAACTTGCCCAGAGCGGTTTGTATAACCGAAGGTAGCGGCGTTGTGATTCGGGTAGTTTTCTGTCTACCATCACTTTTTCAAAAAGCTTTCCATATTGTTTGGACTGGTCAAAAATGTAAGGAGAATGTGTAGTAACCGTAAGATAAACGCTTAAATAGGGCGTTTTCCGGATGGAGTCCAAGACCTGAAGACTTCGCTCAAAGAGTGCGTCGTCCGGATAACCTGTTGATAATCCATCCTTATCTACACCCATCCGTTTGTATTTCGGTCCAAATCGCGTTAATATATAGCTGGTTCCCTGTAATCGCAGGAACGATCCG
>DATBXH010000441.1:0-2184 GCA_036514375.1 Bacteroidales bacterium
CTGACAACGAATGCGTATCAGCCACCTCAAAATAGGTAGGAGCTGCTGAAGTAGCCCGGGCGATATCGCGTAGGTAAAAATCCGTATATTCATCCCTGGCATCCATGGAATTGAAAAAAACAGCACGTCGGTTAAGAATATCATAACTTGTGATAAGGCACGGTTTTAACGCCTGGCTTAGTTTGACGTTGCCGAGATATTCATTCAGTGCATCTTCCAGTCCGGTAACCGGGTATTTTTCATCAAGCATACCATCAGCAGTCTTTATTTTTTGCCAAAGCGAAGTAGAAAATATCTCCTCTCCTTTTTTAAAATACAAATCTACAGCCTCCTGGGCAGTGTACCTGGCCTGCTTGCCACTATCCGGACAAATTAAAATACTGGCTAAAATACCACCTGTACTGGTGCCGGCTATTAAATCAAAATAATCGGAAATATGAGCTTGTTCCTTTTTGGTTACCGCAGCGATGCGTTTTTCCAGTTCAGCTAAGACAGTGCCGGGAATAATTCCCCGGATCCCACCGCCATCAATAGATAATATTCTCATAAGCAGGGATTAGATTTTATCTTATTAAATACATTAATTATAGCATCAATCATTATCAGCTTTTGCTTTCACAAGTTTGTTGTAGTTGTTTCCGGTTACAAGTCATAAAACCTTAATAAAGTCACATATTAGTCATGATTTTTGGAGAACAATATCCGGAAACCCGACTTTAACAATTAAAGAGGGCACTTGGTTCTAAAAAAAGAGACTGTCTGCGTCCGGCTTATTGGGACAGACAGTCTCTCACTACTACGCTACTTTGCTATAACTGCTTACGAGAAATTATTATCGTATCTGGCAAACACCTCTTCAAACGTTTTGGCTTTTTCTGCAGTGCTTTCTTTAACAATCGTTTCAGCCAGATTTAATTTCTCGACTTCTTTTTCTTTCATATCATTATTCAACATACGTTCACGTAGTTCTTCGTTCTGAATACCACGTATATGAGTATCCAGGATATCGCCATGACCAAGAAGAGAATCAGCAATAACGCTGTCTGTTGGCATCACAAACCTGTTTAAAGCAACAATGGTACCAGGTACATGCCATTTCATTCCATGCTCATCCTTATATTCTGAAAAATAAGAAGAGTTAAACTGATAACCCTTCTGTGCAGCAGGAGAATCGGAGGATGTCGTTAGTTTAATCACATTTTTATTCTTGATGCTGTTTCCATCCATATCCCTTATATTCATAATTGCATTAACTATGAAACTCCGCACTTCATCTCTCATATCATCATAGATAATTTCATCGAGCATCTGATCAAGTTCCGGCAAAGTGTATTCTCTCCTTATAAAGCCATTGGAATATCCGATTCTGATATCAGTAAGATGCAGAAATGATATAAATTCCTGATTCAACTGTCTGAAAACATAATTAACTGCGCGCCCCATATTAGGATTTGATATTTCGCGGATCATCAGTTCCTCTTCTCCAATATCAGTCCTGGCATTCGTTTCGGTATTAATTTCAATACCCCTTTTCGAAGCTGCTCTGCTGGAATGTTTGGTAACGGCCTTCCAGATGTTTTTTACAAATTCATCACGAATTGGATTCAAATGACCTACATCATCAGTGTTCACGCTGCATGCATATAACAACGGATCAATTTCCGTTGATGACTGAAACTCCATAGCATTCGTAAACTCCTGTCGCATCTGATTTTCACTGTCAATGCAGCTTTGAAATTCATGGGCACTCTCATATGAGTTTGAATCTAAGATGCACGAACCATAACTTTCCTCCGAATGTCTATTCATATAAGTTCTAATGCTAATTTTCGTTTTTTCACCTGGTAGAAGTGTAAATGTTTTTAATGTGCGGCCGGCACCATACTCTGTAAAAAACGATGTAAGCCTGTACGATTCTATAAGACATAATCTCGGTTTAACGGTACTCTGTGTGGCCGGTGTCAAATAAAATTCGAGAGCTCCAAAATGATTCCGGTACCACGAAGTTCGATAACCCATTCTTCCTGCCTCAGCCTCAAGCTGAGCCAAATCGATATTTTGCAGTCTCTTGCTAAGATTGTGCAAACCCACCATCCACCAATCATGCTTGTTAATACTCGAAAGAGCAACGGCTTCCGCAGTATCAGCCACATGATTCGTAGTTTCTCCGGCTTCACGATTTTG
>DATBXH010000442.1:0-5383 GCA_036514375.1 Bacteroidales bacterium
TGAAAAAGGTAGCTGCTTTACGGTAATGTTGCCGGTTAAAAACATACTTGTCAATCTAACAGAGACCTCTATTGTCGAGAATATTCAGGTAATAGAAAAAGAACCTATAGTAAGCGAATCCTCCCAGGAATATGCTGATAACAAGAAACCGATCCTCTTACTTGTGGAGGATAATGAAGAGTTTCGTTTTTATTTAAAAGACAACCTGAGAAATCATTATTCGATCGCGGAAGCCTCAAACGGTTTGGAAGGATGGCGGCAAACTATTTCTATTATCCCGGATTTAATTGTAACTGACGTCATGATGCCGGAAATGAATGGTATAGAATTATGCAAAAAAGTAAAAACCGATCAAAGAACGTCTCATATTCCGATCATTCTGCTTACTGCACGAAATTTAGAAGAACAAAAACTGGAAGGATTACAAAGTGGGGCCGACGATTATGTAACGAAACCATTTAATTTTGAAATACTCGAATTAAGGATCAAAAATCTGGTTTCGCAGCGGGATGCTTTACGTAAAGCTTTCCAAAAACAGATCGATATCAACCCCAGCGATATCAGTGTTACTTCTCTGGATGAAAAATTGATAAAAAAAGCTTTGGAAATAGTTGAATCAAACATTTCAAATCCTGATTTTTCAGTTGAAGAACTAAGCAGGGAACTGGGCATGAGCCGTGTTCATCTTTATAAAAAATTACTATCTCTCACAGGCAAGTCGCCAATCGAGTTTATCCGGATTATTCGGTTAAAACGAGCCGTCCAGCTTCTGGAGAAGAGTCAATTAACCGTATCTGAGATAGCATACCAGGTTGGCTTTAACAATCCCAAATATTTTACAAAGTACTTCAAATCTGAATTTAACATCTTACCATCGTTATATGTATCAGAAAAGCAAAAAGAAAACACATAACTCTTCTGATGCTTCTTTATCTTCTCGCGTTTAACATTTTATACCCTATTTATACTAATTTGGTAAACCTGAATAGTGTATAATATCCATGTATGTTTAAACAATAGTATTAGTTTTGTCAGAATAATAATTTGACTGTAAAAGATGTTTGAGGCCAGACACAAGAGATTGAAGACAATCCTGTTAATCTTTGAAATATTTTTGTACTTTTTAATTGCAGCGGCACTAGTATTTGTTATTACAATTGGTTGAGGCATGGAACAAAAGCCGTTCAAATCATAGTAATAATTCCTCCAATCCTTATAGTTTTATAATCTTGCAAACCAACCTTACGATAAGTCAAAGCAAACTATTTACATTACTATGTACCCATTTTAGATCGATATAAATTATTGATTTCATTTTATTTAACCAAACTAAGTTATCAAAATATATACCTCCCGGAAACATTAAATCTTACACAGTTAACATCTGAGCCATTACCTCAAAACATTTCTGGCAGGCCTATCAACCTTCTGCAACTTAAATTTGGTGAAAATTTGCTAATTATATTACCTACTATTTACCTGAGATGAAGAAGTTTGTTTACATTGCTTTTTTAGTGTTTATTCTCGTTGGTTGCAATATTGGAAGTTATGAAAGATTTGAGAATGGCATCATTGTCCACTTAAAGCAACACAAAAAAAACACTCCCCGATGCTTGAAACTGGAAGTTATCTCAGATAAAATAATACATGTAACGGCTTCTCCTTTCGATTCCATTCCTCGTAAAATGAGCCTTATTGCCTTAAATAACAAGGCAAAGGACATTAAATGGAAAGTCTATCAAAAAAATAATAATGTTGTGTTACAGACTTCATGCCTTAAAGCATACGTCTCATTAAAAACAGGAGAAGTTTGCTTTACTGACACGATGGACAGACCCATTCTCTCGGAAAACAAGGGTGGAGGTAAATCATTTATTCCAAACAAAGATGAATTCTCGGTTCGCCAGATTTTCGAATCTGACTCCAGTGAAGCCTTTTATGGCTTAGGGCAGCACCAATATAATATTATGAATTATAAAGGCAAAGATGTAGATCTTTACCAATATAATACAAAGGTATCGGTGCCTTTTGTGCTGTCAAATAAAAATTACGGAATCCTCTGGGATAATTACTCTCGCAGTAAGTTTGGTGACATCAGGGATTACAAGCAAATCTCAACCTTAAAACTCTATTCGGACGAAGGTACCCCAAATGGACTGACGGCCAGATATGCTTTATTAAGTGATACCGGAAAAGTTGTAATAAAACGGAATGAGCATGTGATAGATTATGAGACCCTGGAAGACATGTCAAAATTCCCCGGGGAATTTTCGCTGAACCAGGGAATTGTGAAATGGAGTGGAGCCATAGAATCCGATACATCCTCCGAGTATAAATTTCGCTTTTATGCAGCCGGTTATGCAAAGGTTTGGCTCGACGGAAAGTTAGTCCTGGACAGGTGGCGTCAAAGCTGGAACCCGACGTTCACATTCTTTAACTTTAAATTAGAAAAAGGGAAAAAATACCCGGTTCATATCGAATGGATTCCTGATGGCGGAGAATCTTATATTTCTTTAAAATGTTTACCTCAATTGCCGGCACAGGAACAGGGGAAATTGTCACTTTACGCTGAAGTTGGTAATAGCATTGATTATTATTTCATTAGAGGAAATGATCCGGATGATGTAATTAGCGGCTACCGGTTTATTACCGGCAAAAGTCCGATCATGCCAATCTGGGCCATGGGCTTATGGCAAAGCAGAGAACGTTATAAATCGCAATCTGAGATACTTTCGGTTGTTAAAGAATTCAGAAAACGGGAAATACCATTCGACAATATCGTACTTGACTGGCAATACTGGAGAGAAGATCAATGGGGAAGCCATGAATTTGACACCACGCGGTTTCCTAATCCTACGGCAATGATCAGCGATTTACATAAAAACCTCCATACCCATTTTATGATTTCGGTTTGGCCTAAGTTTTACATAGGTACCGAAAACTATAAAGCAATGAATGACAGAGGATTTTTATATAAACTAAATACTGATTTACACCGGAAAGATTGGATTGGTTATGTTTCAACTTTTTACGATGCTTTTAATCCCGAAGCAAGAGGACTCTTCTGGGCTCAGGTTAATAAAAACCTTTTTAGCAAGGGCGTCGATGCCTGGTGGTTGGATGCTTCGGAGCCGGATATCCATTCCAATCTTTCAATGGACGAGAGAAAAGCTTTGATGAATCCAACGGCTTTAGGAAACGGAGATAAATATTTTAATGCTTTTCCGCTTGTCAATGAAAAGGCCATTTATGATGGGCAACGCAATGTAAATCCCAATCAACGGGTATTTATCCTTACCAGATCGGCTTTTGCAGGCTCTCAGCGATATGCGGCGGCAACGTGGAGCGGCGACGTTGGCGCACGTTGGGAAGAATTAAAACTTCAAATTCCTGCCGGACTAAATTTCTCATTATCCGGTATTCCCTATTGGACAACAGACATTGGAGGTTTTGCTGTTGAACGCAGGTACGAAAAGCCCAATGCCAGGGATTTGGAAGAATGGAGAGAATTGATGACCCGGTGGTTTCAGTTTGGGACTTTCTGTCCATTACTTCGTGTACACGGTCAATTCCCCTACCGGGAAATGTTTAACATCGCACCGGAGAATCACCCTGCTTATCAGGCAATGCTGGAGTACGATAAGTTAAGGTATCGCCTGATGCCATACATTTATTCCTTAGCAGGAAGTGTTTATTTTAATGATTACACCATCATGCGTGCACTGGCAATGGATTTCGGTTCCGATGCCAGTACCAAAGACATAAAGGATCAGTTTATGTTTGGATCAAGCCTGATGATAGCTCCTGTTTATGAATACAAAGCCAGGAGTCGTAAAGTGTATCTCCCATCAACGAGTAGCTGGTTCGACCTGAGTACAGGTAAATATTTCGCAGGCGGCCAAACTATTGATGCAGACGCTCCGCTCAGCAGAATTCCGGTGTTCGTTAAGGAAGGATCGATCCTTCCTTTTGGCCCTGATCTGCAATATGCATCCGAAAAACCTGCCGATCCTATCACCTTATATATTTATACCGGTAAGGACGGTTCATTCGAGTTGTATGAAGACGAAGGAACCAATTATGATTATGAGAAGGGGCAATATTCCGTCATTCCCCTTTCCTATAACGAGGATACAAAAACACTTACCCTCGGAAAACGAAAGGGAACCTATCCGGGAATGCAGAAACAAAAAGTATTTCAAATTATGGTGGTTTCGAAATCAACTCCATTGGGTTTAGATTTTAACAGGAAACCAAACAAGATAATAACGTATTCGGGAGAAGAACAAAATATTAAAATTTTGTAGTGAGAATGAAGTAGATAGTAGGTAGTAGTTAGGGGTAGTTTCGGGTTGCCCTAAAAAGTGATCCGAAACCCCACCCCTTTCGAACCGGAACACCTTAACAAATTAAAAACGAGAGTCATGTAAAACAAATATATTGGCTACTAATTAACTAAACATCAAAATTTATGAAAGAAAAGTTAAAAGTTAAGGGATTAAGAAAATCCCTGTTTAAAGCATGCAATGCTTTAAAATTTTCTGCGATGTTCCTTGTTCTTGCACTTGTAGTGCAGGTATCAACAGCTCCAACTGTCTTTGGTCAGGAACCTCAGAAGCATAAGATTACCGGTAAAGTAACTTCTGCTACAGACAACACGCCAATACCCGGGGCGAGTGTGCAGATAAAAGGTACAGGTGTTGGTTCGGTAACCGACCTGGATGGCAATTTTTCGATTGATGTTACCGATAACGATATTCTGGTCGTATCGTTTGTTGGTTATAAATCGGAAGAAGTTACGGTAGCGGGCCAAACTTCTATTGAAGTTAAGCTAACGGAAGACGTGGCAAAACTTGATGAAATTGTGGTAGTTGGCTATGGCGTTCAAAAGAAGAAATTAGTAACCGGTGCCACTGTATCAGTAAAAGGCACCGACCTTCAAAAATTAAATACTACCAATGCTTTACAAGCATTACAAGGACAAACCGCTGGGGTAAACATTACCTCTACTTCGGGTCAACCTGGTGGTGGTTTTAAGGTAAACATTCGTGGTGTTGGAACTATTGGAAATGCAAATCCGCTTTATGTAGTTGATGGTGTTATCACCAACGATATTACTTATTTAAACAACTCGGATATTGCTTCAATTGATATTTTAAAAGATGCTGCATCATGTGCCATCTATGGTATCAACGGCGCAAACGGTGTTGTTTTGATTACAACCAGAAGTGGGAGTGTTGGTAAAAAAGGGGGCCAAATTACATTCGATGCATATTACGGTGTACAAAATATTGGTCATAAAGTCGATTTATTGAATTCAAAGGAATATGCTACCATGCAAAATGAAGCAGCAATTAATTCAGGTAAATCGGCGCTTTTCACG
>DATBXH010000443.1:0-9415 GCA_036514375.1 Bacteroidales bacterium
AAACCGGCGTGAGAGTTATGGGGTTTGACGAAAATACGTGGCAAGCTGCTTCTAAAAAATATTTCAGAGAAGCATACAAAGCAGCTAACGAGATAATCCAAAAGAAAATATATTCTCTCTATAAAACGAAATGGTCTGCAACTGACCGCGATGCTCAATACCAGAATATGGTGAGCATGTTTAGCGATCTGACAAGTCCTGAAAATATTTATGTGAAAGAATATGTATATCCAACCATGACTCACGGATACGATGCCTACAGTGCTCCATTCATTTTTAGAGCTCCACTCTCTTCCGGAACGTGTCCTACACTAGATTTTCTTGAATTGTTTGATGGTTTCGACCGTTATTCAGATGGTACGATTAAGGTTACTGATGGATCATCAAATACTTCAGGTAATTATTTATTGTATGATAAACCATTAGACTTTTTCAAGAACGCTGAACCCCGTCTTCGTGCTTATGTCATCTTCCCGGGCGATGTGTTTAAAGGGAAGGAAATTGAAGTGCGCAGTGGTATTTATACCGGATCAGCCCCTATTAAGCCCTTGTTCAGCGATTATTCGTATTCGAATGCCGAAAGTTATTATCAGCAGTTGGATGCTTTTGCTAAGACACCTAAGACGTTGTACCTGGGGTCTACGAGCGCAAGTGGCCAGGATACTGTTATTTATAATGGGACAAAAATACCAGCAGCAGGAGCCAACGGGCCTTTTTACAGTAGTGGCGAATGTGCCTTAACCGGTCTGTATGGACGGAAATGGCTCAATCCTGATCCTTCATTTGTGGCGGGCGAAGGTAAATCTGCTCAACCATTTATTCTGATGCGTTATGCCGAAGTATTGCTTAATGCGGCAGAGGCAGCCGTGGAATTGTCTTTGGCTCAGGAAACTTCACCCGATGGCTCTGATATGTTGCAGGTTGCTACTGACGCCATAAACGCTATCAGAGAACGTGCAGGTGCTACCCTACTTTCAGGGAATATTGATGGTACTGTAGATAGTCGCAATATTGTTCGTAAAGAACGCCGCAAAGAGTTAGCTTTCGAACATAAAACAAAGTGGAACTTACGTCGCTGGCGCGTACAGGACTATGATAACCGTGACGGCTTCTGGGGTGAAGTGAGAGATAAGAACACCTTCAGTAACAGTTCTAGTTATCGTTTCCGTGGTTTGTATCCGTTCTTTTCAACCGCAACAGGTAAATATTTCTTTGATGCCCGTTTCCAATGGGTAAGTCTCAAGACTTTCTCATATAGTACGGTTGACTACTATTTTGCAATACCGGCTGCTGAAGTTTCAAAGAGTGCTGTAATTGATCAGCAACCAAACAGATAATGAACAATTAAGAATATATCGAATATGAAAAAAATAATATTTTATCCTTTATTATGTCTGTTGTTAACACTGAGTTCATGCAAATTATTTGAACTTGACAACGCCAATGCTCCGGCCGAAACTTTACAGGGTGTAGTGGTTGACGCAGCTACCGGAGATTCAATACTTACTGATCAGGGAAGTGAAGGTATTCGTGTACGCTTGACTGAAGTTAGTTATGGTGATAACGTTACTCCTAACCCCGATTTTTATTGTATGCCTAATGGAACATTCCAAAATACCAAATTATTTAAAGGCACCTACAATATCCGCATCGACGGTCCTTTCATTCCATTGGTTCGTGAGGATGCAAATGGCGTTCCCATCGCCGATGAAACTCAAACAATGGATATCAGCGGAGTAACCAAAGTAAAATTCCAGGTGCAGCCTTTTCTTAAGGTAGAATGGGTTGGTAAACCAACAGTTAGTAACGGTGTAATCACGGCACAAGTGCGTGTTACGAGAGCAGTGTCCGAAGCGGATTTTCAAGCTAAAATTGAGCCAATGGGTAATTATAGCAGCAGTTTTCTGAATGTTACCGACATTCAGCTCTTTGTGAGCTATTCGTCAAGTGTTGGGTATCGTGCCCGTGACGATACATGGTCGAATAAAATTGAATATACCGGTGCGGATTTTAATTCTTTATTAGGACAAACGGTTACCATTAAATCCATTGGTACAATTCCTTCCGGACGAAAGGTATTTGTCCGCGCAGCTGCACGTATCAATTATGATACACCTGTAGGTAGCGGCACACGGCGTTGGAATTATAACCAGGCGATGGAAGTGATGATTCCATAAAATTTAGGAGGTAATGATTTAAAAGAGGCTGTCTACCCTCAGGATATAAAGGACAGCCTCTTTTATTTAAAATGCAGATCTTAATCGCTTACTTACCTAAACCCAATATTTAGATCGCTTTAGATCAAAAAAATAATTAAAATGATAAAATACATCTGCTGTCTTTTAATTCTTGTCATACCATCTGTAGTCCTGTATATGTCGATTCCATTGATTACTAACAAAAGAAATTGAGATGAAATTATTATATGTATTAATATTTGTTGCATTTGCTACCCATATATTTGCTCAACAGGGTATAAATACAAATAAACCGGATATAAAAGAGAAGACTGCTTTTCAAACCGGTAGTCCATGGATTCCTGAAATTGATGTACGATCAGATATCGCTATTGTATATGGGGCAAACGATCGGGATAACATGACCTTTGAAGATCGTGTGAAATCGTGGAGAGATCACCAGTACGAGACTCATTTTATGACTGGTATAGCCTGGGGAGATTACAAAGACTATTATCTTGGCAAATGGGATGGAATCAACCATTTGGATGTATCGCAGGTTGAACGGAACGGACAACAAATAGGACACGGGCATTTAAATCCGTATGTAGTGCCCATAGAATCATATATCGAATACCTGAAAACCGTTGTAATGAAACGGGTTATTGATGCCGGCATAACCTCCATTTATCTTGAGGAACCCGAATTCTGGGCAAGGGCCGGATATAGTGAACCTTTTAAACAAGAATGGCAAAAATATTATGGGTTTCCATGGAGGCCGCAGCATGAATCCCCCGAAAATACATATCTATCCAATAAGCTGAAATACCAGATGTATTTTCACGCTATCAAAGAAGTTTCCTCCTATGCAAAAGAATATGGGAAAAGTAAAGGACTTGACGTTAAGGTCTTTATTCCTACTCATTCTCTGGTAAATTATTCTTCGTGGCAAATAGTAAGTCCCGAGGCAAGTTTGGCATCTCTGCCCAGCATTGATGGTTATATCGCACAGGTGTGGACCGGCACATCCAGAGAGCCAAATTTTTACGAAGGAATGAAAAAAGAGCGGGTCTTTGAAAATGCTTTTCTTGAATATGGCTCCATGGTCTCGATGACTGCCCCTACCCATCGTAAATTATTTTTTCTTACCGATCCCATTGAAGATTGGCCCCGGGACTGGCAGGATTATAAAAGAAATTATGAGGCAACATTTACAGCTCAACTGTTATACCCAACGGTTGCAGATTATGAGGTAATGCCTTGGCCCGAAAGAATTTATACCCGACCTTACAGGGTTGCCAATAGCAAAGAAGAAGTATTAATTCCCCGGTATTATTCCACTCAAATGCAGGTAATGATCAATACTTTAAATAACATACCTTTATCTGAAAATAAAGTCAGCGGGTCGCAGGGGATTGGTGTTTTAATGTGTAACTCTTTGATGTTTCAAAGGTTTCCGATACATAATGGTTATGAGGATCCCCAGTTCTCTAATTTTTATGGACAAACATTACCCTTACTTAAAAGAGGAATTCCTGTCAACATTGTACATATCGAGAATTTAGGGTATGAAGAATCCTTGAAGGATATCAAAGTGCTTATTATGAGCTATTCCAATATGAAGCCCCTGTCAGTTGAGAGTCATCAGTATTTGACCAATTGGGTAAAAAATGGTGGTGTTTTAATTTATTGCGGACGTGATGACGATCCTTACCAATCGGTCATGGAATGGTGGAATACAAATGGTAACCAGTTTAAAGCTCCCTCTGACCATCTGTTTAAATCGTTAGGAGTCGAAAATATAATACCAGACAGTAAAATTGAAGTTGGTAAAGGAGCAATTTATATTATCAGGAAAAATCCGAAGGAGTTTGTTTTGCAGAGCAATAATTCCCAGTCTTATATCAATGTAGTAAAAGAAGCTTACGAAAAAACTGCCAAAGCCGGGCCTTTAAAGTTTACTAATTATTTAAGCCTGGAACGCGGTCCTTATGATATTATTTCGGTAATGGATGAAAGTGTAAATAATAAACCTTTAACAGTTAAAGGACCTGTGATTGATTTGTATGATCCGAAATTGCCGGTTTTGTCTGAAAAAATTGTAAATCCCGGGACTCAGGCGTTATTATATAACCTAAAGAGGGTTCAAAACAAAAAAATGCCTCAGGTATTGGCTTCTGCCGGAAGAATTTACAAGGAAGTTACCCAAAATAATAATTATTCTTTCGTAGTAAAAAGCCCAATTCATACCACCAACAGCATGCGTATATTATTACCTGTGAAACCTAAAAGTATAAAAGCTTCGGATATCAAAGGTAATATTGTAATTTTCGAATCGTCATGGGATAAAACCTCTTCTACGGTCTATTTAAGTTTTGAAAATAGTCCGGAAGGGATTAAAATTTTAATAGAGTGGTAATACGTGGCACAACTGAGCTATACAAAATCATGTTTTACCTAAACCTAAAAATAAATACAGCATCGAATTTAAATATCTCATACTATGAATAAAAAGCAGTATCAACGTATTTTTGCAGGGTTAATGATTTTTCAACTCTTTATTTTTGGTATCTCCGACGGATTTTCACAACAGGATAAAGCTCCTGCTTATCCGCTAATCACACACGACCCTTATTTTAGTATCTGGTCTTTTTCGGATGAATTAAATTCTTCCGTAACAAAACATTGGACAGGTTCCAATCATTCATTAATTGGCATTTTGAGAGTCGACGGGGTCAATTATCGCTTTCTGGGAGACGAAGATATTCCTCTTGAAGTTGTTTTATCCAGTGAAGACAATACGCAATCTACCAGTCGCTATACTTCCACTGAACCGGCAAAAGGATGGCAAAATATTGGATTTTCCGATGAAAGTTGGAAAACGGGGAATGGCCCTTATACGAACAGGGAAATTCAAAACAGAACACCTTGGACCACCCGGGATATATGGGTAAGAAAGGTTTTTGATATTAAAAATGTAAAAGACCTGAATAAGTTATTCCTAAGAATTAAAAATGACGATAATGTTGAGGTTTATTTAAATGGAACGTCGATATTTAATGGTCAATGCTGTAATAGTAAATTTAAAAATGTACCTATCGACGATGCTGTTAAAAGTAAGCTCGTAAAGGCAAAAAATGTTTTGGCCTTACATTGCACCGATACAGGCGGAGAATCGTTATTAGATGCAGCAATTGGTAATATGCCTGCTTTAAAAACAACAGCTCAAAAGGCCAAACAAAAAAGCGTTGAAGTACGCCCAACTCAAACAATTTACCAATTCGAGTGCGGCTCTGTTGGGTTAACGTTAACCTTTACATCGCCGTTATTGATAAACGAGCTGGATATCCTGGCACGTCCAGTGTCTTATATCAATTTTAAAATTCAGTCAAACGATGGTAAAATACACAATGCCCAATTATATTTTGGCGCATCTGCAAATATTTCCACTGATAATGACGAACAAATGGTATCGGCCGGTAAATACACGGCCAATGGCTTAGATATCCTCAAAGCTGGAACCGTAGAACAACCGTTATTGCAAAAGAAGGGCGACGATGTACGCATCGACTGGGGTTATATGTATGTGGCAGTACCCCAATCAATCAAAGCCGAACAAGGGATAACTTCCGTGGAAAAGCCATCTGATCTGTTTAAAATAAAACAATCACCGGATAAAAAACAGGGAAAGAATTTAATGTTAAGTACGGTTGTTAAACTTGAAAAAATTGATAACCAATTAAAAGATGTAACCTTAGCCATCGGATATGACGATGTGTATTCTTTGCAATATTTTAAACAGAATATCAGGCCCTGGTGGAATAAAAAAGGAACTGAATCCTTCGAAAATATTTTGGGTATTGCATTTAAGGAATACCCTGAAATCATTAAAAAATGTGAGAATCTGGATAAGAGGATTTATACCGATGCAAAAAATGCAGGTGGCGACCAATATGCCAAGTTATGTGTATTAGCTTACAGGCAAAGCATGGCTGCCCACAAACTGGTTGAAAGTCCGCAAGGTGATATTTTATTCCTGTCTAAAGAAAATTTTAGTAATGGTTCCATCAACACGGTAGACATTACCTATCCTTCCGCTCCGTTATTTCTGACCTATAACCCGAATTTACTGAAGGGTATGCTCAATGGAATATTTTATTACAGTGAAAGTGGTAAATGGGTGAAACCGTTTCCAGCTCACGATTTAGGCACTTACCCTCAGGCTAACGGCCAAACCTATGGTGAAGATATGCCCGTAGAGGAAGCAGGAAATGTGGTCATATTAACGGCAGCAATCGCTAAATCGGAAGGTAATGCGCTCTATGCTCAGAACCATTGGAATATATTATCTACCTGGGCCGATTATTTATTAGAAAAGGGACTGGATCCCGAGAATCAACTTTGTACCGACGATTTTGCAGGTCATTTAGCTCATAATACCAATTTATCGGTTAAGGCTATTGTTGCTATTGCTGGATATGGCGAACTGGCAAAAATGCTTGGAAAAACAGCAATATCGGAGAAATATATCGCAGCTGCCAAAGAAATGGCCAAGAAATGGGAATTAATGGCAGATGCCGGGGACCATTATTCTTTGACTTTTGATAAAAAAGATACCTGGAGCCAAAAGTATAATATGGTTTGGGATAAAATTCTTCAATTGAATTTATTTTCTGCCAATGTTTATCAAAAAGAAGTTAAATATTATCTCGGAAAGCAAAATTCATTCGGCTTACCGCTCGATAGCAGAGCGGCTTATACAAAGTCCGACTGGGTTACCTGGACTGCCACTTTAGCAAATAACGCTGATGATTTTAAAGCTTTGATAGCCCCCATATATAAGTATGTTACAGAAACCCCAACCCGGGTTCCGCTAAGCGATTGGCACGAAACAAAAGACGGAAGACAACGTGGTTTCCAGGCTCGAAGTGTAGTTGGCGGCTACTTCATTAAAGTTCTTGATAAGAAACTTAACAGCAACAATTAATAAATTGATAGAGACGAAACCCTCATGTCTTCTTCACGCAAATATGCATGAACGTAAATTCAGGGCATGTGGGTTTCATCTATATACCAAAATCTAAATAAATTCCTGATGGCAAAGTATATATGCATCATACTGATAACTGTATGGTTATTTCCCGCTCTGGATGCCCAGAAATTAAGAGTTGCCACCTATAACATCCGGAACGAAAATAGTGGAGACGTCAAAAATGGTAATGGATGGAAACAACGTTGCCCTGTAATTGTGCAATTAATACGTTTTCATGACTTTGACATCTTTGGCGCCCAGGAAGTCTTATATGGACAATTAAATAATATTCTGGAAAAACTGTCGGAATATGGATATATAGGAGTTGGAAGAGATGATGGTGATAAGGCTGGTGAATTTGCTCCCATATTTTATAAGAAAGCTATTCTGAAACCTTTACAAACTGGTCATTTTTGGTTATCGGAGATTGAAGACAAACCGAATAAAGGTTGGGACGCCGCTCTGTCTCGTATATGTACCTGGGGTAAGTTTCAAATTAATGAAACAGACAAGATTGTCTGGTTTTTTAACTTACACATGGACCATATAGGAGTTAAAGCGCGACTGGAAAGTTCAAAACTGGTAATCCAAAAGATTAAAACCATGTGTTCCGGCGAACCGGTTATTCTTACAGGCGATTTTAACGTGGATCAAACCAGCGACGGTTACAAATACATTGTTTCGTCCGGAATTTTAAGTGACTCGTACGAAACCTCCCTTATTCGTTATTCTACAAATGGAACCTTTAATAATTTCGACGCTAACCTTAAAACCGACAGCCGAATCGATCACATATTTACAGGCAAAGCCTTTCAGGTATCGCGTTATGGTGTATTAACCGATTCGTATCGTTCTGAAATAGATTCAAGCGCTAAAGATATCAAATCCGCTAATTTCCCTAAGGAAGTATCGCTACATCAATATATAAGCAGGTTACCGTCCGATCACTTCCCCGTTATGGTAGAAGTATTATTAACCCCCAACCCTGAGAAATAACAACTGAAAAAAATGTCAACAACTATATTAAAGAATTGAGAGATGAGGAATATTCTGATTAGTATTTTGTGTTTTGCAAGTATAACCTTAACAGCGCAAGAAGTAACAAAAGTGAGCAACCCGGAAGAATGGGTAAACCCATTGATGGGGACTTTGTCGAAAAGAGAATTGTCAAATGGTAATACATATCCGGCTATTGCATTACCATGGGGTATGAATTTCTGGATGCCCCAAACCGGTAAAATGGGCGACGGCTGGGCTTACACCTATACTTCCGATAAAATAAACGGATTTAAACAAACACACCAACCCAGTCCGTGGATAAACGACTACGGACAATTTTCAATTTTACCAATGACTGGTACTCCAAAAATCGATGAAGACGAACGTGCAAGTTGGTTTTCGCATAAAGCTGAAATCTCAAAACCTTATTACTATAGAGTATATCTGGCCGATTATGATGTAGTAACCGAGATAACCCCTACAGAAAGAGCAGCATCCTTTCGTTTTACCTTTCCTAAGTCCGACAGTTCATACATCCTAATCGATGCCTTTGATAATGGTTCTTATATAAAGATTATACCTGGAGAGAATAAAATCATCGGATATACCACTAAAAACAATGGCGGGGTACCCGAAAACTTTAAAAATTATTTTATAATCAAATTCGATAAACAGATTACTGATACTAAAACCTGGAACAATAAAGAAACAAGTGCCAGCCTGGAGTTAAAAGGAAATCATGTTGGAGCATTCATCCATTTTAAAACCAATAAAGGTGAAATACTGAATGCCAAAGTTGCCTCTTCATTTATAAGTTTCGAGCAAGCGGAACAAAACCTGAAAGAAATAGGGTCCGATAATTTTGAGACAGTAAAGGAAAAAGCAAAGAAAGCTTGGAACCAGGCTTTAAGCCGGATAAGTGTTGAAGGTGGTACTGTTGATCAAACCAGAACCTTTTATTCCTGTCTGTATCGTACGATGCTCTTTCCACGTAAATTTTACGAAATAGATGAAAAGGGAAAGATTGTACATTACAGTCCATACAACGGTAAGGTTTTACCTGGATATATGTTTACCGATAACGGATTCTGGGATACTTTTAGAGCCGTATTCCCTTTCTTTAACTTAATGGAACCTGAATTAAATTCACATATTCAGGAAGGACTTGTAAATACATATAAAGAAAGCGGATGGTTACCGGAGTGGG
>DATBXH010000444.1:0-2363 GCA_036514375.1 Bacteroidales bacterium
CGTATTTTGTAAACTGCCTTCAGAACGCAATTCCAGGAATCTGTTAAAACTATGGGCGGCAAGAGCAGGGGTAAAAAAGAATGTGTATTTTCATGCTGCCAGGCACACCTTTGCTACCCTGTCGTTAACCTATGGTATGGACATTTATTCGGTAAGCAAGCTGCTGGGGCATACGGACATCCGCAATACGGAGATTTACGCCAAGATAGTGGATGAGAAGAAACGGAAAGAGATACAGAAATTACCTGTTTTGTAATTTAATAGGTTCAGAAACCGTAAACAAAAGAATCATGAGACAGCACCTTGATGAATTGCTCAATACACTGATTGAACGCCATTACAAACGGTTGGTAAACGTCTATCATAAACGTTTGGAGAGTGCCAGGGACAAGGAATTTGCCATGACCCAGTTCGTAAAGCGCATGATGGCCTTTTCAGAGTTCAGGATTAAACTGAACGATGATTACCGCAGCCTGATGCTATCCCTTGAAGATGATTACAGGCTTGGGAGGTCAATTGTATATTCCATTAACAAACTCAGGCAAAACCAGAAGAGGCGAGAGCAAAGTGACGACATGTATGAAGCGGAAATCATCAGCACAGAAAGGAACGCACCGGATACATCGCTGGAAGCTGAAATGAAAGCTGGCAGGTACAGCGATATAAGCAAGTTCACTGATGAAGAGCTTGTCCGGTTGTATGCCGAGTACCAGGTGTATGAAAGGTTTACCCTGTTTTTGAGTGAAGAGGCAAAACCTTACCTGGCTCAAAATGACCAGACACCTGATACGGACATCGTTCCTGAAGATTTTGACGCAAAAAACAAGGAATTTACCACTGGAAGACATGTGCTGGCCATGCACTATCTTTTTAAATATTGCCATGTAAAAGATGCAGATGAAATCGAAAAAGCAAGGTTTATTCATTTTTTGACCGGCAGAAACCTGAATAACATTTACAAAAAAGTTCGAAATCCGTTAGATGGTTCGGATAAGCACATCAACGAAGACTTAAAGTATGTTCGTGGTTACTTTGAAAAGCTGGGCATGAAAGAGATTGTAAAAATGATTAATAATGAGATTGATGCGGGAATCATTTAAGTCTTAATTCGTTATTTTATAATACCTTACATTATATTCCATTCCATAATTCATCCTTTGTTACATTCTAATTCTTCAATTTTCTTTCGGAGTTCCTGTCGTTCTTTCCAAACCTCCTGGTGTTTATTAACCAAAAGAGATTTACTTTCTGAGTCCAGGTTACCGCTGGCAATTTTATCGGTTATTATATTAATCCTTTCAGTCAATGACTCTTCCAAATCTTTCAACATATCCAAATTTTCCATATATGGTGCAAATGGTATTATTCAAAACTCTCAATTTTCGCCCAGCAGGCTGTTTCTGTAAGCTCACGGAGTTTGCCTACACGGTCCGCAAGGTATTCGAGATCTGCTTTTGTTATGTTGTAATCGAGCTTGTAACGTGAATCGATATAGGCTTTCTTCAGCAATGTAAACAACTGTTCTTCTTCAGACGTATTGCGTGGAAATATGGTTCTAAACCGAGCATCAAGTTTGCAGGCTTGACGGTCGAGCTTTTCGAGATCGTGCTGTTTGGGTTTGTAATCTGTGTAAACTAATAAAACACATGTGAAAAAACGCTCAGTAGCTTGGTGTAACGAAAAAATTGCTTTTTTATAATAACCCTTTTCTATGTCCGTTTGAACATCACTAAACTCAATTGCATTTCCAAACCATGTATTAAAATACAATTGAGCCTTGTTTTTTCGTTGCTTTGAATTTAACACTTTAGGAACTGCAAGTTGAAACTTACCACTATTATAAAGCATTATCCCTTCATTAAGTATGTCTATAAAGAAATAATTGCCATTTTCTATTTCCTGGTTTAAATAGTCTATCCCATGAAATATAACATTAATTGGGGTCTCTTTTCCGGAGTCACGGCGTATTTTATTGCGCCAGCGCTTGCTGTTTTCGTGCCGTATGGCAAGAACTTCGGTATCGAGTACCACCAGTATATCGAAATCGCTTTTGTATTCGTATATCGTGCCATTTTCTTTATACCTGTCGTCAACCCAATCTCCGCGCGAATATGACCCAAAAAGGATAATCATTTCGGCTGGCAACCGCTTTTGTATTGCGGTCACAATTTCGTTAAGTTCAGCCTGCTTTTGGGACGGTAAATGGTTAATGGTTGTTTTCAACGTATGAACATATTTTTTTTGGCTAAAATACAAATTAATTAGAGTCTGTCTATAAAGTCATCATTTTTTACTTTTTGGGGCGTATGGTTTGTCAGGATAAACCAGTTTAAATTTTTCAAACCATTATTTTTTCAAAATCA
>DATBXH010000445.1:0-6821 GCA_036514375.1 Bacteroidales bacterium
AACAACTCAAAACCAGTAACTAATTTTATTTATTCAATAATTTTAAATCGGCGAGTACAATCGCAGTAACAGCCTCAATAATGACAGGAGCTCTAAGTGCAACGCACGTATCGTGTCGTCCCTGGACAACAAAATCAGTAATTTCCCCAGTCCTGAAGTTCATCGTTTGTTGGGTTTTGGCTGTAGATGAAGTCGGTTTTATCGCCACACGAAAAACCAGATCATTTCCATTGGTTATACCTCCGTTAATGCCACCAGCATGGTTAGTACGGGTTTTCCCATCGCGGTCAGTAAACCAGTCATTATGCTCGCTTCCATACATACTTGCGGCTGCAAAGCCGGAGCCGAACTCAATTCCTTTAGTAGCAGGCACGGCAAAAATGATGTGAGCCAGCATGGACTCGACCGAATCAAAATATGGTTCACCTAAACCAATTGGCATATTAGTAGCCGTGCATTCGATAACTCCACCGATCGTATCGCCTATTTCGATAGCTTTATCGATGGCCTTTTCAATATCAGGAGAACCACCAGCTTCTACCAATGTCGCTTTAACTAAAACTGGATCAATAATTTTCTTTGCAATTACCCCGGCTGCAACCAAGCCTGTTGTAAGCCGGGCCGAAAAATGCCCGCCACCTCGGTAGTCTTCAAACCCTTTATATTTCTTGCTTGCAACAAAATCAGCATGACCAGGCCTTGGAACTTCGCGAAATTGGGAATAATCTCCTGACCGCGTATTGGTATTCTCAAACATAATGGTGATAGGAGCACCTGTAGTGAAATCATTAAATACTCCGCTCATTACTTTTGGGAAATCAGCTTCTTTACGAGGAGTGGTCCCTTTTGCACCACTCTTGCGGCGTGAAAGATCAGTTTCAAAATCGTCCATTTTCAATGGAATACCTGGTGGACAACCGTCAATAACAATGCCAACGGATGCTCCATGAGATTCACCAAATATACTGACTCTAAATATTTTACCGAAAGAATTCATTATTTACTGTAAAATTTTGTTTTAATTTAAATGCGTTCAGGGGTTTGTTTAGATTTTATTACCTGTCTGATTACCTAATTATGTAATCATTTAGCAGCTTCATCCCTTCACTTAATCACATCATAAACATCCATAAATCCGTCTACAGTTAACTGCCCAGGTGCTGTTGCCAATGTTTTATTTATAGCGGCGTAAGTAAATTCCGCGCCTAACAATGGGGCCGCAACCCTGGTTATTGTTCCAATCTTGCCCATGCAAAAAGCGATAAGATTATCGTGTTTTTCATAAAGCGACATCATCCTCGCACAATCTGCCAGGGATTGAGGTGTGGTAGCCAGTTTAACACGATCAGCTCCCCAATTAAAAGATTGTTCTATAATGTCATTTAACTCTTTAGCTGATGGAGTCAAGTCAAAGTTATGGTAAGAAATTATAGCTATAGTTTGATGCGAGTGGGCATAATTCAGAAGTTCGTTACGGAAGGTTGGATCAGATTCGTATTCTATATCCACATAGCCCGCACCTGATTCGATTGCCAGTTTCAGAAGAGCCAAACGCTGATCGTCATCTTTGCCCGGGCGACAAGTGGCAATCGTTTTCTTTTTCATCGCAAACAATGAGCCAAACTGATCGTCGCTCAAATCGAGCTGATCGATTCTGACTTCGGCAAACTCAGTTTTTGCTATCCACTTTACACATTCCTGAAAACTAATTCCGGCCAAACTAACACAAATCATTGACAATTTCCTCCATATCTTTAATAGAAACTTTTTGTATAATTGCGTTCCCAAGTCCGTTGATTAGTACGAGATTAATAAAATCCCCTTCTCTTTTCTTGTCTTTTAATAAGGCATCAAAAACTTTGCTTTTGTCAAGGTTTAGTTTCACAGGCAACTTATATGCAATCAGAAGCTTTTCAAGACGGTCAGCCTCGACTTGCATCAATGCACCTAGTTTCACTGATGTCTTTGCTGCAAGCACCATTCCAATACTTACAGCCTCACCATGTAAAATTCCTAAATTTTTTTCAATCGAATGAGCAAAAGTATGACCAAAATTTAAAATTCGACGCTCTCCCTTCTCTTTTTCATCTTTTTGAACTACCTGTGCTTTAATCCGAACTGATTCATAAATTACTTTTTCAAGTACTTCTTCGTTGTATTCAAGTGCTTTGGATGAGTTTGATTCAAGATAGTCAAATAGTTCTTTATCGCGTATGGCTGCTGCTTTAATAATTTCAGCAAATCCTGATATAAACTCTCTGGTATCAAGCGTTTTAAACATTGACACATCGCAGATAACAAACTGAGGCTGTGCGAAGACACCAACCATATTCTTATAACCCTGGAAATTAACACCATTTTTGCCACCTACACTTGCATCTACCTGCGAAAGTAAAGTGGTAGAAACAAAACCGAATTTGATACCCCGCATAAAAGAGGAGGCCGCAAATCCTCCAACGTCGCAGACTATACCCCCTCCCACAGCAACTAAAAATGACGATCTGTCAACTTCAAGTCTGATAAATTCCTCGAAAATTTTTTCAAGCGTCTGAAGGGTCTTATTTTTCTCACCTAACCCCATTTGAATAACAGGATATCCTTGCAATTGAGTGGAATAATGTTTTATGATATTCTCATCTGTAAGGATGACGACTTTTTTATCCTTGGGAAGATATTTGGACAGATTCTCTAATTTCTCTCCCAAATAGATAATCGATTCACCGCTTTCGGTTTTGATGTTGATCGTACGCATGAATTTAAAAGTGGCTCCCCTCTCTGTCTCTCCCAAATGAGAGAAATAATGCTATTGCATCAGAAGGGATCGTTAGACATAAGTGAACTATTTTTATTCATCCCTCTATTGGAGAGGGCTAATGCAAAGCGACTAGGCCTCATTCATTATCTTTGTCTGATGATTAATGGATTCCTGGTGGATGGCAGAGAAAATCTTTGTCACGAAATCTTCACTAAGCCCTTTGGCTAATCCCATCGCTGTACGTTTTTTTACGATTGAGTCCCATCGGGTAGCCTGAAGAATCGTAATATTATTTTGCTTTTTGAACAAACCAATCTGATCGGCAATCTTCATACGCTGCTCAAACACATTGAGAATTTCGTCGTCATATTTATCAATTTGCATACGAAGCTCTTCCAAAGTTGCAGCCTGCTGTTTATCTACATCCGAGTGGCGGAGTATCAATTTATCAAGGATGCATTTAAGCGCATCAGGTGTAACCTGCTGTTTAGCATCACTCCAAGCTTCATCGGGATTACAATGTGATTCAATAATTAAACCATCAAAATTCAGGTCCATGGCACGTTGCGAAATGTCGTAGATCAATTCACGCTTACCACCTATGTGGCTGGGATCTGTAATGATGGGAAGATTTGGTACACGACGGCGCAATTCAATAGGAATCTGCCAGTGCGGATCGTTACGATATACACTCTTGTCGTAAGTCGAAAAACCGCGATGAATAGCAGCTAGTTTACGAATTCCGGCATCGTTGAGACGTTCTAAAGCACCAATCCACAGATCAAGGTCAGGATTTACAGGATTTTTTACCAGAACTACGAGATCCATACCTTTAATAGTATCAGCAATTTCCTGGACTGCAAAAGGATTTGCTGTGGTCCGTGCACCAATCCAAAGGATATCCACACCAAATTTCAAGGCCTCGTATACATGTTTCACATTAGCAACCTCGACAGCAGTATACATTCCAAGCTGTTCTTTTACTTTTTTTAACCACGGCAGTCCAACAGAACCCACACCTTCGAACGCATTAGGACGAGTACGTGGTTTCCATATCCCAGCACGATAAATTTTTATTCCTTGTTGCGATAGTTGTCGGGCGGTTGTCATTACTTGCTCTTCCGATTCGGCGCTACAGGGTCCGGCGAGAATCATAGGACGTTCCTTACTAACTCCGGGCAATACAATTGGTTCTAAATTTAAATTGACGCTCATATTTAATTAGTTACAAATTTCAGATTTGAAATTTAAGTTTCACGTCCAAAGATAAAGTCCATACTACTTTAAGCCTTGAACTGTAAACTCATTAAACAATAGATTTTCCTTTATGATATTCTCCCAAAATGCCAAGTTCGCTGGTAAAAGGCTTTACCGAATCCAAGGCATGCTGGTAAATTTTATAGTCCGAAAATTCAACATCTACATAGAAGAAATATTCCCATTCCTTGCCAACAATAGGCAATGATTGAATTTTCGTTAGATTGATGTTGAAATATGAAAAAATAGACAGAATTTTAGCCAGACTACCAATCTCGTGCGCCAAAGCAAATTGCAAAGAAGCCTTGTTTACAGGTTCATCAAAAGTGATCTCCTCATCCTTATCTGCTAAAATCAGGAATCGGGTATAATTCATTTTATTAGTCTCAATACTTGCATACATCACTTCGAGCCCATACTTCTCCGCTGCTTGTGCGCTGGAAATTGCTCCCACTCCCTTTTGCCGGGTATCTGCAATCTCTTTAGCGCTTAAGGCTGTATCAACGCTTTCAATAAGTTTAATATGAGGATATTGTTCAAAAAAATTCTGGCATTGCAGGATGGCCATGGGATGAGAGTATACTTCAGAGATCTGATCGATGGTCTGACCCGGCAAAGCTACCAGATTCTGAATAATACGCAGGTATATCTCCCCAATAATTTTCATGTTCGACTCCCGTAATAGACTGTAATTAGGAAGAATACTGCCAGCCACCATGTTCTCAATAGCCATGATCCCATAATCCGCATGCTGCATTTTAAGGGTTTTAAACAGATCTCTAAACGTAAGGGTAGGAACAATCTCAACATTTTCGCTACCAAAATAATGTAAGGCTGCAATTTCATGAAAAGCTCCGGCTCCGCCCTGAATAGCTATTTTTTTTACATTTGTCTGTGTTGATGTTTCATTTTCCATATAAACCATATTTAAAAAAAAAGTCCCGAAATTGCTTTCGGGACTTACCTTTATATTTTAGTATTTACATACCACTTTAATCCCGAAAGCACTTCAAGCTATAAAAAAAGTAAAACCAAAAACCAAAAAAGTTTCCGGCAAAGCTCTCGAAATCGTTTGTATATAATCTATTTTTCTTCATTTTATAAATAAGAGTTTCTTCTCTTAAAACGTTGCAAACGTAGCAAAAGTTTTTTAACCATACAACTTCTCTATTGATTTTTATCAGTTTTTTTATTTAGATCCATTACTAAAAGTGCGTACAATGTTGGCATAAAAACAAGTACAAACAAACTTAGCCAATCAATCCGATGATTTAACGTCCAGTAATTAATAAAGTCGGTACCATGGCTATAGAGTTGCTGCCCCACAATAATCGGGAACAGAAACACAAAGTATCGTGGTCGTTTCAGTACACCGTAAATTCCAAAAATGCTTAGAGCGAAGAAAAAACCATGCCGCCATGCAGGCGACATATCAATCTTATAAAATATTCCAATTAAATGATAAATCCCAAAGGCCACTATACCAAACGAAAAATAAACAAACACTCTGTTATTCATTTCACTAATTTATGGAAGTTTTTGATCTAACCCAAGATTATGAAGCGTTGCATTACTGAATATATCAATTGTCTGTTTCGGAAGTAACTTGTTACGCGCGGCTACCCAGCGATCTCTTCGGTTGCCGTAAGCCTGTCTGACCTTTTCATCGTCTAGTTGGAAGATTTTACCCCAATGAAAAGTGTGCGGTATATTGTTTTCCCATAGTGCCTCCCAAATTGCGTTATAAAAACCCCAGGTTAATTCGGATTCAACCCCGTCGAGTTCAACAACGCACGTATCTTTGTATTGTGTAAATGCCAAGGTGGCCTTGGATTGCTTTACGTACCGGTACGCAAAAATCCCGGGAAAGGGCGTCTTATTGTTAATATTCAACAATAAATCCGTTACCTGATTCGTGTATGAAATGGGAATGCCAATGGCTGTACTAAGTACTTTACCATAAATGTCCGTATTAGTGAATACTTCACTTGATGTCCCCCACCAACCCTCAATGGCTAAAGAAGAGGAAACTAATTGATTTACAATTAAAGGAATCGTAGCAGGAAGAAAATCGGTAAGCTTTCCGATAAAGACAGGCGTATCGTCTCCCGGTCCGGCTTTATTTGAATCGTTGGCTGGCGGAGTATAGCTATTATTATAGGGCCTTTTATACATACTGGTTACATAAGCCCCTCCCTCCAAATCGTATTGATTAATGACTACCTGAAAATGAAACGGACGTTCACTTCCGTGAGTTAATGGGGAATTGGTAAAATCCAAAGTCTCCATAATATGTTTAAGCGCATTGTCATAAGGAATCTTTTGACGATAACCTTCCAAAAGATACAATGGTTCTGTTTCGATCATAACCCCATGAATAAAACCAAAACTGCCAATATTTACAAGAGCAGCATTAAACAACTCATCATCTCGTACCACTTCGGTTTTTAATTGATCTGCAAACGAGTCGGAAACAACCGGATATGAGGCGCTTTCAAGCCAAATATGTCTGTCCTGACTTAAAATCAGATGTAATCCAACTACAAAATCCGGTGTAGCACCGAAATCAAATGCCGCTCCATGCGTGCCTGTTGAGAAAGCTCCGGAAATTGTTTGTCCGTTACTGGCACCCGAAGTTCGAAGTGATTTATTGATACTATTCAAATATCGATTAAGCTCCTGAACAGAATTGCCGCATTGGACAAAAAGTAATTGATTTCTGTCACCTGCATAAGCATTTGATATACTATTTGGTGTTATATTGAACAAAATATTAAGGAACCGGGTATTCAATATCCAACCATCAGTC
>DATBXH010000446.1:0-3112 GCA_036514375.1 Bacteroidales bacterium
TATTCTGAAAATTACAGATTGATTTTCAAAAAGGATGCCAATTAAAAGTCAATAAGGCTTATAAAAGACATTAACTTATAAACTCAAATAATTGATATTTATTTTATTGAAAGTTGTCAGAATTATGATTAATTCTGACAAGGCGCAGGAAAGTCTTTGTTATTATACTATACGAATAATCTAGTAAATATTTAGTTCATAAGGTATTCTGGCAACAACACCTTGCCTGTCAAGAGCCTGTTTAAGATTGTTATAAATGTCATATTCATTGCCTAATTCGGACTTTATGACATTACTTCTGACTTTTGTTGAGAAGTCTTTCAGGAACTCAGTCAACGGATCCTCCTGCTTAGGAAGTTCCGTCACCCGGTAATTCTTCAATTTGGCCTTTTTAGCTGCAATCTCGATTGCTTTGTCTATACCACCAATGACATCAACCAGACCAATTTTCTTGGCATCCATGGCACCCCAGACTCTACCTTGTCCAATGGAGTCCACTTCTGTCTTTCGCAGTTTCCTTCCGTCGGAAACACGGGTAGTGAACACATCGTAGATATTTTCTACTTCCGATTGGATAATTTCCTTCTCTTCAGCAGTCAAAGGTCTGAAAATAGATCCCAAATCGGAATGCTTATTCGTTTGTGCTACATCTGTTGTAACGCCTAATTTTTTATTCATGAAATTTTTGACATTTAACAACATGCCGAAAACCCCGATAGAACCTGTAATGGTGGTAGGATCAGCGACAATGGTGTCGGCCGGCGAAGCAATATAATATCCGCCCGACGCTGCTACGGAGCCCATGGAAACAATCAAAGGCTTAACCTTTTCAGAAAGACTTAGTTCACGCCAGATGATTTCGGACGCCAGTGCACTTCCTCCCGGTGAATTAATACGCAAAACAATAGCTTTAATAGACGAATCACTGCGAGCATCGCGTATCGTCTTCGAAAGACTTTCGGAACCAATGGATTCATTATCTCCTTCTCCCATGTTAATCTCTCCGCTGGCATAAATTACGGCTATTTTGTCCTTCGGAAAATCTTTTTTCGTTTTTGGCGCTTTATTATATTGGGAGAGAGTTACCATCTCAAGCTTTTTTTCTGAGGCAGCGCCCGAAAGCTTGGCCAAACACGCCCGGATTTCATCTTTGTAACGGAGTCCGTCAATCAGCTTGTTTTCCAGTGCAGATTTTGCACTGCGGATAGATAACTGGTCTGCCATCCGGTTTAACTCATCTTTACTGATATGTCGCTGTTTCGAAACGCCATCGATAAGGTGTCCCCAGAGTCCGTTCAAAAGTGTGTTAAGTTGCTCCCTGTTTTCTGGGCTCATTTTGTCATTGATAAAGGGTTCCACAGCACTTTTGAATTTACCGTGTCTAATTACTTCCGGCTCTATTTCAAGCTTCTCAAAAGTACCTTTGTAAAACATAATTTCAGCACGTAATCCGAGGAAAGCCACCTCGCCCACAGGGTTAAGGAAGATACTGTCTGCTGCGGTTGCTATGTAATATGCCCCCTGCGTATAATAATCAGCATAACTGACAATAAACTTCTTCGATTGTTTGAAGTCGATCAAAGCATCTCGGATTTCTTCAATCGTACCGAACCCGGTCGGTACCATGCTTAGATCCAGGTAAATACCTTTTATTTTAGGATCAGTCTTGGCTTCGGCAATATTTTTCAAAATATCATTCAATCCAAGCGTAATATTTGGTTTCAAATTCTTATAATCGAAATGTTCAAAAGGATTTTCTGATGAACGGTCAGGAATTGGTTTGTTCAGCTCTATTTTCAGAACAGAATTTGAATTAATAGTAACTTCTTTTTCTGTTGATGAAATAATAGCGCTTACTACGCCTAAAAATATGAAAAACAGAATAATTGATGAGATCAAAATACCGACAATTGTTGCTAACAAATACTTAAAAAAACTTTTCATTTTGGCTTATTTTAGGTAGGAGCTAAATTAACCAAATTTTCTTTACAGGGATTTTAAATTTTGCTTTTGCAATGTTTTAAAATATGATTCAATTTGCAGGTTGATTTTGAATTTGGCATGGATACATCTGTTATTTTAATTCTTGGCAGCAATCTGGGTGACCGTTTTAAATACCTGCAGGAAGCCAGACTTCACATCGATGAAACAATTGGCTCTCCGATAATTATATCTTCTATTTATGAGACTGAACCGTGGGGCTTTACGCACGAGAATCTGTTTTTAAACCAGGTAATACAGGTAAATACGGCCCTTGGTCCTTTTGAAGTATTGGATAAGATACAAAAGATTGAGACAAAGCTTGGCAGAGAAAGGGGTAACGAACGCTACACCGCCCGTACCATAGATATCGATATTCTATTTTATGATGATTTAATAATCAACACTCCGAAATTAACAATTCCTCACATTGAAATGTCCGGACGCCGTTTTGTACTGGAACCACTGGCAGAGATCGTTCCAATGATGGTACATCCTGTTTATCTTAAAACAGTTCGCGAATTGCTAACCGAATGTGAAGATAGGTGCAAGGTTCGTATAGCAAAGTAATGCCCCATTGTTTATATATAACTCCGGTCTCTAACCTTTTAACGGCTCACTAAATCAGTATCGTTTTCTCCCCATAGGCCAGATCCCCTGCATCTCCGAGGCCTGGTACAATAAATGATTTAACGGTAAGTTCGTCATCTAAGGCGCCTACCCAAATGCTTACTTTTTGTTCCGGTAGTTTTTTGCGGATGTAGTTTACACCCTCTTTGCTAGCAATTAATCCCACAATATGTGTGTGTCGTGGTGTGCCTTTTTTGAGCAATGCCCTGTATGCAAGCTCTGCCGATACCCCCGAAGCCAGCATGGCATCTGAAATAATCAGTATTTTATCGGTAATGTCAGGGCACGAAATATATTCAAGATTAATATGGAATGTCCCGTCTTTCTCGTAATTGCGATAGGCGCTGATAAATCCGTTGGACGACTTATCAAAGACGGAAAGAATACCATTGTGTACCGGGAGACCGGCCCTCATTATCGAGGTGATAACCGGAAACTCTGCAGGAACTGATTCCTCGGCAATCCCTAATGGCGTTTGTATCTGAATAGTCTGGTAAGGAAG
>DATBXH010000447.1:0-2207 GCA_036514375.1 Bacteroidales bacterium
TGGAAGAAATCATTTCCGGAGGTCGCATCATCCGTCCTGCTTACAAGAGCGTTGAGCCTAAAAATGAATATGTGCCTCTGGACAAAAGGTTTTAGCCTCGTATTCATGAACTGAAATTATAATTCAATTGGATAATACTATGTCAGGTCCTTTGGGGCCTGACATTTTTTTTGCGTTCTGCCTATTCACATCCGTAATTAATTTCTGTTGATATTTCGTTCAATATATTCCCATAAATTTTCAAAACTAATCTTGCTTTTCCCAAATCCATACTTGTATAAAACTTTACCTCAAACTTCCAAATTAGTTATTTGTTATTTCATCTGAATTCATCAACTGATTTTAAACAAAAATGTGTGGTTAATAAGTCAAATTTTTTCAAACTTTGCGATAATTAACAACTGTTGATAACTCTTACAAGATAATGATTATTAGTACTGTTTTTTGAATTATACTGTTAATTACGCGTTGTTTCGTTTTTAATTTCCAATAAAACAAGCATTGTGACGTATTTTTTCTAACAGAATTAACAGCCTAACATCATTATCATAGATTTTAAATTAAAAAGAATAAAAAATATATATAATGTTAATATGATTGATATCTTAAAGGATCGTAGTGTAGAGGTTAACCTGACTGATACGGAGATTATCAGTGAAATTAATCGTTTACGGAAAGAACGAAATGCTATTATTTTAGCTCATTATTACCAGGAATCAGAAATTCAGGATATAGCAGACTTTGTAGGAGATAGTCTGCAGCTTTCGCAGCAGGCTGCAAAAACCAGTGCTGACGTAATAGTTTTTGCAGGTGTTCATTTTATGGCTGAAACAGCAAAGATTCTTAGCCCAAAAAAGACAGTTCTTTTGCCTGATTTGGAGGCAGGTTGTTCATTAGCCGATTCGTGCGATGCAGATAAATTTAAGGAGTTTTTGGAAGATTATCCGGGGCATACTGTAATCTCCTATGTGAATACTACTGCGGAGGTTAAGGCCTTGACCGATATTATCTGTACTTCTTCGAATGCATTGGAAATTGTTAAATCTTTACCTGCTGATGAAAAGATAGTTTTTGCTCCGGATAAAAATCTGGGAAATTATATTAAAAGTGTTAGCGGCCGGGATATGGTGGTATGGGATGGTGCCTGCCATGTTCATGAAAGGTTTTCGTTGGAGAAGACACTTCAGCTTAAAAAGGAGTATCCTGATGCAAAAATTATAGCCCATCCTGAGTGTGAGAAGCCTATACTTTTGGTTTCTGATTTTATTGGTTCTACTTCTGCTTTATTGAAATTTACAGAACAAGATAATTCGAAAGCATATATTGTTTGCACTGAATCCGGAATTCTGTATCAGATGCGTAAAAGCCATCCGGAAAAGAATTTTATTCCTGCTCCACCAAATGATTCTACTTGTGCTTGTAATGATTGTCAATTTATGAAGATGATTACACTAAAAAAGATTTATCTTAGTTTAAAAAATAATCGGTTCGAAATTAAATTAGATAATGACATAATGGCTAGAGCTGAAAGACCGATAAGACGAATGCTGGAAATTTCTGAAAAGCTTGGATTTAAATAATGAAGTATGAAACGGTTTATCATTGTTTACTTTTTGGGTTTTGGTGGTATAATTTTTTCACAGGAGCACAAGCAGGATAATGGGTATGTAAAGTATACATATCCAAACGGGAGGATTTCGAGTGAAGGAATCATGGTAAAAGGTAAACCTGATAAGTTTTGGAAAACGTATTATGTTAATGGTGTTATAAAATCTGAAGGTAACCGGAAGAATTTTTTACTTGACAGTATATGGTTGTTTTATAATGAACTTGGTGATACTACGGAAAAAATCAGTTATGTGTTAGGTAAGCGCAATGGTTATTGTTTTAAGTATACTGATGCTGAAGAAAAAAATGATACGCGTCGTAATGTAGTTTTAAGTAAAGAGTTATACGTTGATGATAAGAGAGAAGGATTGTCATACTATTATTATCCGAATGGCTTGTTGTATCAGGTGATTAATTACCGAAATAATAAGAAGCACGGAACTGCTAAAGAATATGATAAAGACGGACATGTTACCAGTATTTTGGAGTTTTTCAATGATTATTTGGTAGATAAGCAGAATATAAATAGAGTAGTTGATGGAAAGAAAGAGGGTATATGGCGGGAATATTACGATAATGGTGTTGTTAAAAGCGAAAGT
>DATBXH010000448.1:0-3165 GCA_036514375.1 Bacteroidales bacterium
AGACGATCAACAAATTATTCGTGCAGGGGTTGAGTCAATACTCAATGGCCTGCCTAATGCAAAAGTTGTAGGACAGGCCGCTAACAGAAATCAAGCGTTTAATTTTTTAAAATCCAATGAGGTTGATTTGGTCTTTATGGATATTCACCTTGGTGAAGAAAGTGGGATTACTCTTACCAAAGAATTATTGTTTAAATACCCGGAAATAAAGGTCATTGCATTAACAATCTCAGAAAGTATTGCTTTATTTAATGATATGATTGCTGCCGGAGCATCTGGTTTTCTGCTGAAAAATGTTAAAGAAGCGGAACTTGAGAGTGCTATCACTGCTGTAATGGAAGGTGATAACTATTTTTCCAAAGAGTATCTGGCTTTAGTAAAACCAAAGGATTTTGTTAAGACAAAATCAAAAATACAACTTTCAGACAGAGAAAAGGAGGTGCTGGGCCTCATCTGTTCCGGAAATTCTAACAATGAAATTGCTGATGAACTAAACATCAGTGTTTATACAGCCGACCAACATCGAAGGAATCTCCTCCTTAAGATTGGAGCTAAAAATACAGCTCAATTGGTTATGATCGCTTTTAAAGAAGGTTTTGTTAATTAAATCGTAATTATTCTTTTTCCATCAATTTGTTGATCACTGACAACAGTGTTTCTTTTTTAGTGGGTTTGATGAAATAATTTATGCAGCCAGTATTTAAGGCTTTTTGTCTTTCATCGGAAGAAGCATAAGCTACAATTTTAAACAAGGGCTATTCTGTAGGCTTTGATGGTCTATTCATTAAACCCCAACAATCAGAACTTAAAAGGTAAAGAAGCTACATTACCAATAATTAGGGCCTTTCATTTTGGTAACAAATTATTGTTTTTCCTTTAGGTAAGAAGTAACTTTAATATAACCTAAAATCAGGAATAATGCAGATACTTCTTATAATAATTCTACTTTTATTAACAACAAATGTCTCTATAATATTTTGGTACCATAGAAAAACCCAATCATCAGGGCTGGGCAAAACCATTACTGGCGATAAAGATTTGCAACTATTAGGAAATCTGTTTTGGAACATATTTAACACTTCAGAATTGGCTATTCTTCTGCTAAAAGATTATAAAATTGTCAATTGTAATAAAATGGCAATTAAGCTTTTTGGGGGAAACGCCGATGAAATAATAGGAAAAACACCTTTTGAATTATCTCCCGAAATCCAACCCGATGGAAGTGTTTCAACAATAAAAGGAAAAGAATTTTTTGATAAGGTATTATTTGATGGAGTTGCACATTTCGAATGGTTACACCAAAAAATAAACGGAGAGTTATTTCTTGCACAAGTATTGGCGTCATCATTCGAAACAAACGGCCTATACTATGCAGCGGCCACCATAAGCGATATAACAAAATTACGACAGGAAGAACAAGAACTGCAAAGCTACAGGCTTAAGCTTGAACAATTGGTAAATGAAAAAACAGTAAACATAGAAGAGGCAAATCAGGAACTTCAAGCCCTTAACGAGGAATTGGATGCCTCAAACGAAGAGCTTTCGTCCATTAATGAAGAGTTAAGCACTACCAACGAAGAACTGGAGCAAAGCAACAATGCATTATCAAAAGAGCTCGAGGAACATAAGAAAACTCAGGCCGAAAAAGATATAATTGAAGAAAAACTAAATCAATTCATCTCACAGTCTAGTGAAGCTATAATTCTTATTAACGATAAAGGTGCCGTTGAAGATTGGAACAATACCATGGCTCAAATAACCGGTATTACAAAAGAAAATGCGTTAGGTAAAATGGTGTGGGATGTTACATTTATGATGGCTTACGATCCTGATAAAGCTGAATTTATTCGCGAAAGTTTTAAAAATAATACACTACGTTTTTTTGAGGAAGTAAAACAAGGGAACAGAAAAGTCCAGATTTCAGAATCGCAGATAAGGCACCACGATTCGTCTCACCGATATATCCATACCACACTTTTTCCTATAGTTACTGATTATGGACAATATGGAGGCGTTATAATTTCTGACATCACTCAGAAAAAAGCAATTGAAGTCCAACTTGAAACATATCGGAATGAGCTGGAAAAACTTTTGGAACAAAGAACCGAACGCCTGGAACAGTTGTCTGTTCGCTTCAATGAAGTGTATACAAATTCTTCCGATGCCATTACTTTTATGGACGTACTGGATGAAGGAAAGACCATAAAGGTCTTCGATATGAACTCAGTATCAAAGAGGCTTTTTAAAATTTCGGATGAACAACTTGTTAGTGGAGTCTATATAGATGAATTATTACCGGAAATAAAAATTGAATCTTTCAAACAACATATCCTCCCAGAATTACTTTCCGGAATGCCGGTAACATTCACGGACGACAGGGATACCGGAAATGGATATTGGAATTCAACGGTTTACCCAATTAAGGATGCAGCTGGCAAAGTATATCGCATTGCTGTTTTTTCGAAGAATGTTACAGCAGAATATGAACGTGAAAAAATGTCAGCTATTCTTCAATCAGCTATAGACAGTTGGCCTTTCGAGTTTTGGATATGCAACAATGAACGTATTTGTGTATTGCAAAATAAGGCATCTCAAAGAATCTGGGGCGACCAAATTGGAGGGAAAGTGGCGGAGCTTGATATTCCTGGTGATGTAAAGCAAATATCTGTTGCAAACGAATTAAAAGTTTTACAAGGCGAACCTTCCAGCACAGAATTTACATTTGAAACACCAGAAGGTCTGCGATATGTTTTAATTAATCTGAATCCAATAGTTGATAAAAATGAAATTACTGGTTTTCTTGGTGTTACTATTGATATAACTGAACAAAAAAAAGCAGAAATAGCGCTCAAAGAAAGTGAGAAACGCCTGAATCAATTATTGTCATCAATTACTGACTATAAGTTTACTGTGGAGTTTGCAGATGGCAAACCTATCAGAACAGTTCATAGTGAAGGTTGCCTGGCTGTTACAGGCTATAGCCCTGCAGATTTTCAAAACAATCCCTACCTGTGGTTTGAGATGGTACATGATGATGACAAACAGTTACTGAAGGAATGGTCGGAAAAAGTCGATAAAGGCATTGAAGTTGAGTCTTTTGAACATCGTATAATACACAAAAACGGGGAAATTATTTGGATAAGCAACACAACTGTATTAAAAAAA
>DATBXH010000449.1:0-6485 GCA_036514375.1 Bacteroidales bacterium
GACCCTGCCGTTACGGACGATAAACGCGAAGCGATTGTGGTGAGTTCCGGTATGTCCGTTAAGGATCAGACAATCCATCAAAAACAACACTTTGAGGCAAAGAACACAAATCTATCGGGTACCGTACGCCTGGTTGCCGAAGGAATTGAGAGAGGCGCTCACCAGTGGGAATATACCGACGATATCGTCAATTTTACCAATCGTAAGGCTGCTGAACCCACTACTAATGCCCACACCGATATTCACGACCTGAAAAGCGGAACAAAGTATGCCTTCTTCCATAAGGAAATAGTACCAGACACCGTAAGCGACTGGGAAGGGCCGGTGTTTTTGATGGTGGTATAGAGAAGGATGTAAACAAATGAATTCAGAGATAAAAACATAAAATTTATGGCTTTGATCTCTGAATTCGGGAATGTAAGCCATGAATTTATTTTAAAATTTTAAACAGGCTCTAAGAGTCAAACAATAAAGTGAAGAATATTTTCATTTTTTAAAGAAAGGAGGCATGTAAAGAAGTAAATGGACAAAGGTCTTGTGGTTTTACGAGGTAAAACCATAAAAGGGAGTGATTTGCCTTTCTTTAAACAAAGCAAAAAACCTCACCAAGGTAATACATACAGTTCCAATACGAAAGTATTAATCAATGGTGAGGATAAACAAATGAATGTTTTACTTAAAAACGTAAAAATAATGAAAAAGTTATTTTATATTTTTTCAGTTTCAGTTTTTGTAATTTCTTCATGTTCAAAAGAGAAGGACGATTCAGCTAAAAGTTTACCATGTGGAAAAGTTGAAACTATCCAATCTGTATTCAACCCACAAACTCAAAGTTATGTAGCTCCAAATTTCAACATTAAGGACTATATTGTAGTTAAAGAGTTGCCAGCCCCTCCCTCAAGCGAAAATAGCAAACTCAAAAGCATTGCTCCAGGAGGAATGATAGTTGATACAAGGTTGATTCATATTGGTGCCAATGGAGCTCCGGAACAGTATGCCACAGTGCCGTCAGGTTATATTGTAACAGGTGTTGGTGCAAATATTAAATCATCCAACAGTAATTACAATTCAATTCTTTTAGCCTATAGATATCTGTATAGTGATGGAACCCTTGGCCCTCGCTACCTGGTTTATAGTGGAGATAACATTCAACCATCTGCATTGGAAGCATGGTATGAAGTACCGACTGGAGCAGTAGTATGGGGCTTAGGAATCAGAGGTAAATATGATGTTTTAAACATGTCTGTTTATTATAGATATCTAGATTCGACCACTCTAAGATTAACCGGCAGTTATGGTGAAGCAAGAACTGGCTTACAACCGAATGGGGTAAATACAATAACTTACTGGCCTCAAGAAAATGGTCTGGATCAAGACAGAGCTATCATTCAAGGCATAGGTTTAACCTCGCATGATAAGACCAGTGTTGGAACAGATGACATGCAGTTTGATGTTGGTTATATCAAATAAAAAATATTAATGGAATATGGGGTTAAGGAAAAAATCTCCTTAACCCTTTTAAATTGTCTATTGCAACGTCACTATATGTCAATAAAAAGTAAACCAGAATAAAAATGGAAGGAATTAGCGCAGTTATAATTACCAAAAACGAAGAACAAAATATTGAGAGATGTCTTCGGTCAATTGTAGAGACTGTGGATGAAATTATTATTGTAGATTCAGGCTCAACCGACAGAACCGAAGAAATAGCATCTATATTTAAAAATGTAAAATTTATTAATCATGCTTGGGAAGGTTATTCAAAATCCAAAAATTATGGTAATTCACTGGCAAAGTTCGACTGGATACTTTCTATAGATGCCGATGAAGCTTTATCGGCAGAGTTATGTAATTCAATTGTTGAGGCAAAAAAAATAGAAGATATTAAATTCTATCGTTTTGCGCGCTTGACAAATTATTGTGGGAAATGGATAAAACACTGCCATTGGTACCCAGATTGTCAAATTAGATTATTTAACAAAAAGCATACAACTTGGATAGGGGATTCTATTCATGAAAAATTGCATATTGATAGCGTTTACGAAATAATAACCTTAAAAGGAGATTGTCTTCACTTCACGGTTCAATCCATTGAAGACCACCTTTCAAAGGTAAATTTATATTCTTCGGTTTGGGCTAAAGAGGCTTATAAAAAAGGCAAACGGGGAAATATTTTCGTTTTGGCTGTTCTGCCATTCACAAGCTTTATTCGTTCTTACTTTATAAAAAAAGGATTTCTTGATGGCTACTATGGTTTTATAATATCAGTGATATTAGGCATTAGTAGATTTCAGCGTATTTCAAAATTGATTAATCTCGAAAAAACTGGAAAAGTTTAACTAATAAAAAACAGCAGTTAATACCGCATATATTTTATTGGGGTTGAAGAGCTAACTTCAAAGGTTTTGCTCCTATTTATTTTTGTACCGAGATAGTGAAACACTCCACACAAGAGTTATACACCATCCTTTAACAAAAAAGGAGTTTATTACTCCTCCAAAGCTGCTCATTTATTAATCTGTTTTTAACGACTCCAGGCCGGCCCGCGCCACATTGGTCAGTTTTATCTCTGTTTCCTTGGAAGTTGCTAAGGCCATGCTTGCTTCTGCAATGTTTTGCTTGCCGCTTCGTGCAGCTTGTACCATCGTAAATAATCTCAACCTTCTGGTAGGTAATCAATTTTCGATAACCACCATGCGGAGGTATAAAACCTTCTGTATTGTTAGTATCGGTCATTGTTTGAGGTTTCATTTGTGTCAAATTCTTTTGTTATAACAATTTAATTTGACACAGTTTAATAAACAGACTCGACGCAATAACATTCTAACTCCCCTAAATGATGACTTTTGCTCCCTCAATCATAACTTATACTCCCTAACTCATAACGAAAGCCTCATTTATGAAAGAATGGGCTATCTATTCCTTTCCTCCGGCTGCAATATCTCTTCCCTGATTTTAAATTCTTCCAGGTCAATTAAAGCAAAATATTTTCTGATCAGTTCTTCGTCATAGTCATCGCTGCGGTTGATCCTGTTGAGTATTTTCCGCTGATGCTGGAGCAATTCCAGGTATATATGCTGATATTCTTTCAGGGCATTATCCTTCTGCGTATTGACCTCCTGTAACTCCAGGTCAAAAAAATCCAGGTCCCTTTTGAGCTTCCCACGAAGAATATGAATGTGTTCATTGGAAGGCTTGTCCTTTCCATATCTATCTTCCAAAAATTGAAGCGACGACTTGGTCATTTTCTTTTGGATGTTAATTTCCTGCTGATCTTCGGGTATAGATCTGAATCGATCTTCCAGCTTTACTTTCCGGATGATCCATGGAAGGGTCAGGCCCTGAAAAACAAGTGTAGTGAGAATAACGACAAAGGTAATGAAGAGGATCAGATCGCGATAGGGAAAAAGTTGACCTTTATTAACAAACAACGGTATGGAAAGTGCTGCTGCCAGTGATACGACGCCGCGCATTCCTGCCCATCCCAGTACAAGAGGTTCTTTCCATCCCGGATTATCGTCTGCGACAGTAATAAAACGACTCATAAACCGTGTAAAAAGAGAAGCTCCGAGCGTACATAACAACCTGGTAATTATCAACACTGCTGAGATAGAGAGTCCATACGCAATGGCTTTGGGAAGACTAGTCTCTCCCAGTTGTTTTACAATGGTGGGTAACTGAAGTCCAATGAGCAGAAAAATGACACCATTCAGCACAAATACGATGTTGGTCCACACATTTACTCCCTGAATCCTGCTCTGATAGGTAAGGATACGCTGGCGTCTGTTGGAAAGGAATAGTCCGCCACTAACGACAGCCAGTACTCCCGAAAAGTGAAAATACTCGGCAAAATAATACATGCAATAGGGGGTAACCAGGGTTAACACAATATCGATGCTCGGTGTGGTAGGAAGCCAGCGATGAATACTATAAAAGATCAGACCTATCAGAATACCAATCAAAGCTCCCATGAAAATAACCAGCAGAAAGCTGGTGGCTGCTTTTTGAATGAAGAACTGACCCGTGATGATTGTCGTCAGTGCAAACCGAAAAACAATCAGGGACGATGCATCGTTGAAAAGACTTTCTCCTTCGGCAATGCTCACCATCGATTTGGGTACGTTTACCTGGCGCATGACGGTAGTTGCAGAAATCGCATCCGGAGGAGAAATAATGCCCCCAAGGAGAAATCCTAAAGCAAGTGTAAAACCTGGTATCAGGGCATAAGAAGCAAAGGCAATTATACAGGAGGTGATCACTACGATGGGAAATGCGAAACTGATGATAACACGCCTCCATTTCCAGAATTCTTTCCACGATAATTGCCAGGCAGCTTCGTACAGCAAAGGAGGGAGAAATATAAAAAATACGAGTTCGGGATCGATGGTTATATTTGAAAATTTAGTGGTAAAACTTATGATCAATCCTCCCAAAACAAGAACAATGGGGTATGGCAGTCGAAATTTATTCGCAATCATCACAAGTGCCAGGATGATCAGGATGAGGTAAATGTATTCGATAAAGGCGTTTTGCATCGTACCAATTTTAAATATATAACAACAAAAGATCTATTTTGGCTAAAGGATGGATTCATTTTGTGTGTTTGATCTACGCGTCCGGGATCGAATACTATAATACTACATACAAATTTCTATGGACATTTGACCTCTCTGAGGCCGTTTGGGTAAATACATTGATATAGCCGGCACCACTACTTAGAAACAAACAGCTATTAGCAAAAATTTCAACCTTGGCTACTTTAGAGTGAATTGCAATTTTCTCTCAACAAACGTCATCCCTTGTTTTTCAGGTTCGCTCTCGGATGAAACCTCAAAATCGCTTCCCGTAGAAACTCCCGGTCGATATGTGTATATATCTCCGTCGTTAAAATGGATTCGTGCCCGAGCATTTCCTGCACGGCACGAAGATCTGCACCTCCTTCAATAAGATGTGTGGCAAAGGAATGACGGGATGTATGCCGACTGATTTGCTTTTGTGGGCCAGCTAATTATCTGGCATCAATTGTTGTACTGTTTTTTATCAATCTGTACATCTTTTTTTTTAAACTTTTTCTCAAGATCATATACCCTATTTTACGCCTCAAACGACTACTTACAATAGAAAGGGAAAATGAAAAGGTATTGATGATATGTTATTTTAACAGCAGGTCAATTCAAATATCGATTCCTTTTAAAGAATACAAAGTCTAGCTTAAATATTTAATATCAATAGCATTGCGTTTAGATTAAAACAAATTAATATAGTATCAACAGTTTAATGATAAAAAACTAATTCAATGAAAAATTTCCTTTTAATTGCTGCACTAACCTTGTTTTTCCTAAGTAGTTGTAAAAAAGAAGAAGCATCGGTGTTAAAAGTCGATGATAGTCAGTCAACCCTTAGCTTAAGTGTTTTGAACGCTTCAACAACGTTAAATCTTACATCAAATGTTAACTGGACCATTACCAGTGACCAACAATGGTGTACTTTGTCGGACTTAGCCGGGAATGGTAATAAGGGTATTGTTGTAAGCTGTGAAGATAATTTAACAGGTGTCCGCCGCGATGCTAAATTAACCATCGAAGGTGAAGGGCTTTCTCAATCGGTAGTGGTTCAGCAAACTGGAGGAACAGTTCAGCTTAACGATTATTTCAATGATAATACAAACAACTGGTACATGAGTGGTGTCAACGATTCAATGTTATATATCATAACAAATGGCTGTTTTGACTTTAAAAATAATTGCAAAAATACTACTTATGCGTTTGCTCCAAAAAATGTCCTGTCAGGTACCGATAATTTTGTGGTAAATATTTCCTATAGCAGGGTATCAGGAACAGGAGGATTTGGGGTATCTGTCGGTGGCTCGGATTGGAATAATCTTTATCGGATTATACTTTATAAAAATGCTTATTACGTTGAGAAAAGGGACAATGGAACTTATAGTACGATGATATATCCGGTAAGCTGCAGTTTAAACAGTACAGGTAATAATAATTTAAGGCTCGTAAAAATAAATAGTAGCTGTGATATATACATCAATGATATTAAAGTAAATTCTTTCAGTATAAGCCCTTATGGAGGCATCGTGGCATATTATCTTATGGTGCAAACTGAAATTAACGTTGATATGATGAGAATTACTAAATTTTAGGAATTTCTTTATTTGTGGCAGAAGAATAGTTCTTTTGCCACAAATAATTTTAATGCTTTGTCTTAATGGAATCGAAATTCTTGGTCGCTTGTTACCATATTTCGTTTTTTACCAGCAATCCTGAACTTTTTAAAAGTTAACTCAAATACTAATTATAGATTTATATGGTAGCCTTTTAAACTTTATTGTTATGTTTCTGAGCCCTCGGATGAAACCTCAAAATCGCTTCCCGCAGAAACTCCCGGTCGATATGTGTATATATCTCGGTAGTTAAAATTGATTCGTGCCCGAGCATTTCCTGTACGGCACGCAGGTCGGCACCCCCTTCAAT
>DATBXH010000450.1:0-11995 GCA_036514375.1 Bacteroidales bacterium
ACAATTGAGGTCGTATAGGACCGGTGAATTAGCAACGTATTTGATTAATGTGGAAGGTTTAAGCTTAAAATTGTCACTCACATTAATAAGCATGCCACCCGAAATCAGGTAATTATAATTTTTTATATTATTATATGCAGCAAACCCATCACCCTGACTTTTTTCGCGGTAACTTAGAAATGTAGGAATTGATGCCCCGGCAAAGAATTTTGAGTTATAATAGTAAATTCCAAACCCGAAATTTGGAAGAAAATAGCCTGCATCGCTATTATTAAAAACAATATCAGGATTTTGAATTGTTATCTCTGATTGGTTTTCTTTAATCATTTCGAATCCGGCTTTGAGGCCAAAAGATAAAAAACCATTACTGGTACGTAATCTATAGGCATACATGCCAAAACAACTCAGATCATTCCGGATACCAATTTTTTCATTCATAACAATTAGCCCCATAGCCAAAGCTTTATTCTTAAAAGGCATATTCCCGCTAAACGTAGTTGTAAAAGGAGCTCCTTCAAAACCAACCCACTGCCATCGAGACATTAAGGAAAGACTTAATACATCGCGACTTCCGGCATAGGCTGGGTTTATGGCCAGGCCATTCATCATATACTGACTGTAAACAGGGACATATTGGCAATTAGTTTCCACTGTCATACAAAACAATATAATGATGAAAAAATATCGCATATTATCGTTTGATTATAACAAATCCTTTATAAATACGATTTCCGTCTGCTTCAAAGATATAATAATAAGTATCCTCGGGCAAAGGCTGACCGTTTTTGGCTGTTCCTTCCCAGTCGTTTTGATAATTATCTGATGAATAAACTTCGGCACCCCATCGATTGAAAATTTTCAATTTTTTCACTTTGGAATTTTCTGCTCCTTCAATGAAAAACTGATCATTAACTCCATCGTTATTGGGTGAAAAACCATTGAAACGTATGATGTCATCAACTTGTATCAATACGCTGTCTGTTTTTGCAGGACATGAGCCGTTAGCTGTAGTCCAGTAAAATATATTGTTTCCAAATGGCATATTATCCACCTCAGTAGAAGTGTCCCGTGGATTTTCAATATTAATCTTCTCATTTGGTGTGGTCCATGTACCAAAACCTATGGCAACAGGTTTGGCATGGAGCGTAGTTGTAAACTTAAAGGACAATTTCTGGGCATCACCGGCTTCCGGGATAGATGGATGTTTGCTTACATTCATGATAAAAGTATCTCCAACACTAATGCAGCAATTATTATAGCCTGATTTTACTATCCTTCGGAAAAAAGTACTCTGAGTCAATGGAGATGATGTATAATTAACATCATTTGCTCCGGGAATGCTGTCCCAGGTATTGCCAGAAATACTGGATTCCCAGAAATAACGGTATGATCCTTGTTTCCCGCCGGAAACTGTCGGGCCGATGAATGCTTCCGGTATCGCATTTTCGCAAACCTCGTGTCTGCCGCCCGGTTTTGTATTCCCGGATATTAATGGAAGAACATTTATTTTTATTGAATCAGAAAAGCTTACACAAGTTCCGGATATTACTTTTCGTTTATAATAATTTGTTTTAAATAATGCGCCTGGTAGGTACGAAGGTGCCGCGGTAAAGCAATCCTTCCAGATAGTTGAATCCACTGGCCTTCTGAACCATTGATAGGTATAAGTCGTATTATCTCCCCCTGTCAGTGATAACCCACTTGTTTGGTTCAACCCGGGCGATGTTTGTCCATAGCATATTTCTGCCGTATCAACAATAGTATTGTTTTCGATTTTCGGTTGAACGATAATCTTGATGCTTGCGCTTGAGTTTTTACAACAGTTATAAGCTCCGGAAAAGATTGTTCGTCTGAAGTAGGCTGGGGCTACAATATTAATGATTCCATTTGTATAATTAACTGAATCGATTTTTGGCTGTTGAAGTGGTGTCCATGCTGAATTATCAGCACTGCTCTCCCATTGATAAAGATAAGTATTAGTACCACCTGTCGGTTGATCGCCTAAAAACCGGTTAGGTCTGGTATTCTGACAAATTGTTGTTTGGTCCTGATGGATAAAATTGTTGGCTATGGAAGGTAAAACATTTACTTTAACCCGATAACTGCTGTCTTTACACGTATTTCGTAAGCCGGAGAATACCACACGCCGATAGAATATGGTGTTATTGAGAGCTCCGGGAGTATAGCTTTGAAACGTATCAGAGGCACTAATCTGTATCCAGTGTAAAGAATCTGATGAATTCTTTAGCCATTGATACCTATATGAACCAGTTCCAGCACCTCCTGAAAGAGTTTTGACTCCTCTCATGGAATTGGGTACAGACCCGTTACAAATTACACTGTCAGGCTGCAGCTGATTCCCACTGATTGACGGATAGACTGTGATATAAGAATTGTTGCTGACAACCGTACAGGCATTATTGATCACTTTGCGCCGATAATATTTACTCGTTTGGTTTGAGGTGCCTGTGTAGTCCTTCCCATTTGTAGGTGGAATACTGGCTGTGACCCAGGTAGAATTATCCAGGCTCTCTTCCCACAAATATACCAGAGAGTAACTTGAGTCACCTCCGTAAGCAGTTGCTCCTCTGATAGGGACCTGAGGAAGATTAAAACAAATAGCAGTGTCTGCCGGTGCAATAGATAAGCCTTTGATTTCAGGTCGTACTTTAATTTTAATCCATTTGCTGGTGTCAGTAATAGGAACTCCTGTGTTAATATTTACCGAATTTACAATACGGCGAAAATCAGTGGTATCATATAATGCCGGTGAGGAGTATTCTAAATTGGTCGCACCTGTAATGTCAATCCAATTGTAACCACTTGTTCTGTTTCTACTCTGCCACTGGTAAGTATAGACTCCATTTCCTCCTCTGGGGTGTGTTCCGGTTAATTTTTGAGGGATTTCACCATTACAGATTGTTTGGCTGATTCCAATCAGATTGAAAAGGAAGCCATTAAGAACCGGGTTAAGGTGATTTGCCGAGTCGCCACTTCCCCCGCTAAAGCCTGGTTTTATGTTAGTGCATGGAGACATGGATGTAATTCCCGGATCTCCGGCTGAAAGTGTCAATGTTCCCAAAGGAAGTGTCGGGCCTGTGTACCAGACAAAACCTCCGCCTCCGCCCCCTCCGAGGCCATTGCAATAGTTGCTGTTTCCACCTTTACCACCTTTTGCTTCAAGATTTAACAAACCAATAACGTTATCTAATGATATCAGAATTGAACCACCTCCGCCTCCACCTCCGGCTCCTGCCTGGTTGACAGCATTGGTAGTAACGTTTCCTCCATTGGATCTTAAATAGTAATTGTTTGTTTTAAGATTTCGGGCTATAATGAAGACAATCCCACCTCCATTTGCACCATTTGTTCCGTCTGATAAATATTGGCCTCGCCCGGCACCGCCACCGCCGCCCATAAAAATACGGTCACGCTGCTCGTTTGTGATACCGGCAAAATAATCTTTAGGAGCTTGTCCTCCATAACCACCCAGATCCAGGTTTAATGGGTTCTGGTCCGGACAAATGCTGGAAGCTTGCCCTCCATTTCCTCCTACTCCATAACCGGCACCGCCACCACCGCCGGAACCGAATCCGTTTCCTCCTCCCCCCGCATTTCCTAATTCGCCGAGGCCTCGTGTGTAAGCATAGCCAACCTGAACGATACCCGATCCTTTTAATCCGGCACTATCTATAGCATATTTACTATAATTCAGCTGATTTGTATATTGATAACAGATTGTGTTTCCATTAGCAGTTTTGCCGCCTCCTAAAAAGCCATTGTTTGAGACATCAATATCTGCGGTTAGCTCAAGTGTGTCTCCAACGATAAGAGCCAGAACTCCTCCCTTGCTCGAATTTGAAGTGCTGTCCCACGGTGTACAGGTAAGTGTTCCTGTTACTTTGGCGCTTTGATAATAAGGAACTCTTACAATCTGAATTGCTTGAGAAGGATCGTAGGTGTTTATAAGGTTAGATCTGAATTTTATTTGATTTCCATTTACCTGTTGAACAGCAATAAATTCATAACGTCCTGTGTATTGAATGTTACTTAAGGCATTATTAAGCAATGGTTCGAAAGTTGCTCCTCTCATTTGGATAATTAGCACTGTATCGCCCGTAGCAAATCCTGTCGCATTGTCAACAGTCACATTATCGGTTCCATTTGATGAAATTACAGCTGCATAACGGTTTATAATCCCGGATATCTGTGTTTGTGCGATACCAGGTGCCCAATTATATAAGAATACTATAAATATCGAAATTTTTACCAGCGTTTTCAAAATGGTGATTATCCAATTAGGCTATGGTAAGCAAATATATGAATTATTTGTACAATCGAAAGTAAAGAATCGCCTTTGTGCAACCCTTTTTATTAAGGATCAGGCGATCGACTCAATTATTTCCTCCGAACTGTCGAGATATGTGTAAACAGGTAAGTTAATGATGAAGGTGGTTCCTTTATTTTCTTCGGTTTCGTAAGTAATAGTACCACTGCTGCTCTCTATTATATTTTTAACAATGGCAAGCCCAAGACCCATGCCACTGGTTTTTGTGGTAAAGTTTGGGCGGAACAACTTGTCTCTCATCTCAGGAGCAATGCCTTTCCCATTGTCTTTGACCCTTACCTCCACCCATGAGCCTTTAAGTATAACGGTTGTTTCAATAACCGGAGTTGTTCCTTTTTCTACCGATTGCATAGCATTTTTAAACAGGTTTATAAATACTCTTGAGATTTGTTCTTTATCAGCAAAAACAGGAATCTCGTTGTTGCCATTGAGGTTGACATGGAATATGGCATTGTCGTTTGAGAAAAGACTAACTACATTGTCGATTTTTGCAACCAGATTTAAACGTTGATTGATCGGATTGGGCATCTTGGCAAAATTGGAAAATTCACTAGCTATCGCTGATAAATTGTCTATTTCGTCGATCAGCGTTTTCGAAATCCGTTCAAGATATTCTTCAAACCGCTCATTTTTGTCTGTCCAGGCACGTTGTAAGTGCTGAACACTAAGTTTCATAGGAGTAAGCGGATTGTTGATTTCGTGAGCTATCTGTTTTGCCATTTCGCGCCAGGCTGATTCTCGTTCGGACTTGGCCAACATTGCAACATTTTTTTCTAATTCGGTTACCATGCGGTTGTACTCATTTACCAACCCACCTATTTCGTTATTTGTTTGATAATTGATTTTTTCATACTGCTGTCCTAGTTTTATCTGGCTAAATTTCATTTGAATAAACCTGAGTGGCGTGGTTATTTTCCTGGAAATAAATACGGATATCAGGGATGTAATTAACAGCAACAATACATAGATATTAACAGCAGCAACCACCATGGTCGACACTTCTCGTGTCATTTCTTCCTGGCGGGTAAAATAGGGAAGGTTCAGAAATGCCAGCAACTTATTGTCTTTATTTTTAAAAGGTACATATGCCGAGATGTAATTGAGCGTTCCGATCTTTTCGTTGTGAATTACCTCAGCCTTCGACTCATTAACTAAAGCAGCGTATGCTTCGGCATTCATTTTAGTACCAATCAAACCTTTATCAAATATTTCCGGACGAGAAGTTGCAATCAGGTTCCCTTCGGGATCGTAAAGATTTACATCAATATAAAAAGTGTTGGAAATATTAATTAACAGGTCGTTAAGGTTGTTGTATGGGTACAATCTCCAATGTGAATCTATTTTTTGTTCTCTGTCCAAACTTTGTAAAAGTTGGGTACTGATAGACTGTAGTTTTTCGCTGATAATTTCGTTGTGTTTTTTATAATATTGCCGTTTATTGAACAGGAGTGTGCCGGTACCGATGAGTATGAGCGAAATGAACAGTAACAGCATCATGGAATACTGAATGTTATTTTTGAAGCTCGGCTCCAGGACATTTCGTACCAAAGGTAAATTGATGATCAATAGTACAATGGTGATGATCAGAAAGTAAACAACAAACGTGTAAGAGAAGAAAACCATTAAATCGAGTAATGTCAGTGCTGGCGAACTAAGAACAATCAGTGAGTCCTTGCCAGGGCGGTAGATCAGGTGATTTTGCCCACCGGATCGCATAACGGTGTATTCTCCATTGCCTTTTGTATAAAATTTCGACGAAAGATTGTACGAGAACTTTCCAAATTGTGAAATCAGTTGTCCTTTATAATATTTTGCATAGGAGTAATCACTAAGTTTCGAAAGAGACGCAAAGCGATTGTCGAGTAACAATTCCGGATAACCCAGTTCTTCCTCGTTTACTAATTTAGAAGCCAGTTCTATAAATAATGAAACAGGCAGCCGCGACTTTGGCGGATGGTATTCGAACCATCCCAGATAACTGATCCGGCCATTCATATTATCTATATAATAGAAGTTCGATTCCTGAACCTTTGATCCTCTTTCGGTAATCATATTATAAAAGAACGTGTAACAATGCGGTTTGCTATTATCAGGCGAATCAAGCAGGACACTATCTTCGGGTGTACAAACCGTAATCTGTTCAAGATTGTATTTTTCAAAATAGCCTTCCAGGTAACGTCGTTTCAGATAATCATAAATCCGGTTTAAATCAATATCATTTCCGCTGATCATATTCATCAGGGCGGAATCGCGGTTTAAGTCCCGGTTGATATTGTGAAGAATATATTCGGCAACAGGGTCGCGTTCTGTAGCCAGATTGGTGATCAAAACTTTTTTCTGATTATTCTCCCGTGCAGATGAATAACGAGTAACTATAAAAACAGTATATAAAGCGTAGAAAAAAACAATTAAAACCAATGTGGTATAAGTATACGTAGTTTTGAGTTTGAACCTTACATAGATCAGGATCAAGCCAATCAGGATAAGAAATATGACGGGTACGAAATGTACCGGATTCCCGATCAGATACAGGACTACGGCCCAGAAAGCACTGATCAGAACAAACAACAGACTAAATTCGCTGAAAGTAATTTTCTCGGCATAAAGCATCAGAACTTTATCAAAATAAAACAAGAAAGCGGCGAATAGCAGCATGATGACCATGTACCCGAAAAAGCTGTAAGAGTCAAAAAGCAATAGTTTATTGGCTTCGAATGAGATAGTAGAATTCAGTATCAGGCTCCGGATAAGGAAAAATATAACATAGAAGAATATAACGATTGCAGTGAACCGTAATATTAGCTTAGCCCGGAGCCTCCATCTTTTGAGCGGATCCGGCACTGAAAATATATATGCTCTGCAATAAAGGTATGTGAGTGCGAAAAATACTATCGTCCATAGTAACAAATCGCCTAAGGAAGGGAATTCGGAGGTGGCGAAATACTGTGGCTTAAACAAATCGAGATCATAAAATACTTTAGGGATCTGAAACTGCAGCATTGCCAGTTTTATAGCAATCACTGCAATGCCGGTATAGATGACCGCTTTGTTGCGACGCTTATCTTCCGGTATGTCTATGATGATTTTATAGATCACCCAAAGGATAAAAATGATTAAAAAGAAATAGGAGAACGATGGGATATAAGCCTGAAACAACGGTTGACGGGTATCCTGATCGAAGACCAGTGAAAACAAAAACCGGTTATGACAGCTCACAATAGGATAACTGTTGGATAGTTTCCGGTTCGATATTTTTACGGAAGGCGATGCGTTAAAATCTTTCTGGAATTCGGAAGTCAGGAATTTGTTCTGAAACTGGTAAACCTGTTTAATAAGGATGAGGCCAACCAGTGTGTATTTCCCCAGTATAATTGTTCTCGGTACGTACCATGCATTTTTTAAGTAGATGAATGTACTGTCGATGCGGCTCTTGGAATACAACGTCGCGATAGGCACCGAATTGTCCGACCAAAGTTTTAGACTGTCGTTTACATAAACAAATACAGCCAGTCCCTGACGTTCCAGGAGATCAGTATGCTGCGAAAGGACAAAATCATTTGCATGCAGATGTTGTGCGCTTTTCAGAAAGACCGTCAGCTCGGTCATTATTTTGTTAAGATCCTTCTCCTTTGTACTGTAAATTTTTTGAAATCGCTGCACATACGACTTGTTAAAACGCGGAAATAAAATGTTCTCTTCCGTCAGTTTCCCAAACAGGAAGATACTTATCGCAATTGCCGCATATGTCACGTAAGGCTTAAATTTCATCAGCTTTTCAATGATTAATGATGATAAGGCTCATTTTTAAGAATGGTCATGGCCCGGTATAATTGCTCTGCAAAAATAAGACGGACCATTTGATGCGAGTATGTCATTTTCGAAAGCGAAATTTTTTCATTGGCACGGTTGTATATTTCTTTTGAGAATCCATACGGTCCACCTACTACAAAAATCATGCTTTTTATTCGCTGAAGCATCTGTTTTTGTAAAAAATTAGCAAAATCGGTCGAACTCAGTTCTTTACCCCGTTCGTCCAACAGTATTACGAAATCCGAAGGATTTATCGATTCCAGTATCATTTTACCCTCCAGGCTTTTTTGCTGCTCAAAACTAAGTCCTGATGTTTTTTTTATTTCTGGCAGAACCTTTATTTCAAAGGAAAGATAATTTTTAAGACGTTTCTCGTAAATGGCAATTCCCTCTTTCAGATAATCTTCCGTTGTTTTGCCAATCACCAGGAAACAGGTTTTCATATAATAGTTTGATTTAATTGATGCTAAAATTACTAGGTATTTTCTTATATTTAACAGGAGTTTCGAAAAATGATTTATTTTGTGGTTTGGTTTTTGTAGCTATTACTAAAATTAAAATTGAGTATGATGAAAACCATTACTTTCGTGAAACCTTTATTGCTGGTGTTAAGTTTGTTTCTTCTTTCGTTCGATTTGGAACAGCAGCTTACAGTGCCTGAAGAAATATATAGTGCAATAAGGGCAGGAAATTCAAAGGTTCTTGCAAAATACTTTAATTCAAACGTGGAGCTTGTTATTCTCGATAAAGAAGGTGTTTATAGTAAGACACAGGCAGAGTATATTATTCGTGAATTTTTTGCTAAGAATATGCCCACCAGCCTGGTTAAACGCCACGAGGGTAAATCGGGCAAAGAAGCTTCAAAATATGTAATTTGCACATTGTCCACCTCAAAGGGGCAATACCGTGTTTATTTCGTAATGAAGAATAATAACGGCGAGTTTACAATACATCAATTCAGAATCGAAAATGACAATAATTGACAATTTGATCGTCGACGAATTTATTGATAATGCAATCCGCGAGGATGTTGGCGACGGCGATCACACTTCATTGGCTATCATACCCGAATCAGCTAAAGGCAAAGCACAGCTAATCGTGAAAGACGAAGGCATCATTGCCGGCGTGGACGTGGCCAAAAAAATTTTCCAGAAATTTGATCCTTCTGTTCGCATAAATGTTCTAATAACAGATGGCTCTCATGTGAAACATGGAGATATCGCTTTTACGGTGGAAGGGAAAGTACTCACCATTCTTCAATGCGAACGCCTTGTGCTTAATATTATGCAGCGAATGAGCGGTGTAGCAACTCAAACCAGTAAATATGTTGAACAACTTCACGGTTTAAAAACCAAAGTGCTCGATACCCGGAAAACCACTCCGGGAATGCGATTACTCGATAAATGGGCAGTTAAGCTTGGAGGTGGTGAGAACCACAGGATTGGTTTGTACGATATGATCCTTATCAAAGACAATCATATCGACTTCGCCGGTGGCATCGAAAATGCGATTAAAGCAGTCAAAGATTATCTCAAACAGAAGAATAAGGACCTGAAGATTGAGGTTGAAGCCCGCAGCCTGGAAGATGTTCAGAAGATAATGGAAATTGGAGGGGTGGATCGTATCATGTTCGATAATTTTGATGTCGAAACAACCCGTAAGGCAGTGAAAATGATTAAATGCCAGTACGAAACAGAATCATCAGGAGGCATAACCATCGATACTTTGCGCGACTTTGCCAAATGCGGTGTCGATTATATATCCGTAGGAGCTCTCACGCACCAGATCCGAAGCCTTGATATGAGCTTGAAGGCTGTTTAGGATTTAGAGCGAATGCGGTATGGTTGGCACCAGTTAAACGGGAATAAACCTTTAACTTAAGAATCATGTTAGAGAGGTGCTGAATTTCGAACTTTAAATACTGAGCTTTGAATCTTAAAAACATCCGCAGAGAATATAAATTGATGGAGTTGAACAAGAACACCATCGATTCCGATCCGTTCAAACAGTTTGCTATCTGGCTTAAGGACGCCATGGATTCTTCGAATCCGGAGCCGACAGCTATGGTACTCACTACCATTTCGGTGGATGGCAGACCTTCTTCCAGAATCGTATTGCTTAAACATTCATCAGAGGCAGGTTTTGAATTCTTTACCAATTACCAGAGTAAAAAGGGCCGGCATTTAAAAGATAAACCCTTTGGCTCGCTATTGTTTTTCTGGCCTGAGATGGAGCGTCAGGTACGCATTGAGGGGCGTATTGAAAAACTAGATGAAGAAGTTTCGGACGAATATTTTAGTTCTCGTCCGGTAGAGAGCCAGATAGGAGCATGGGCATCTCCACAGAGCACGGTAATACCAAACCGCAGAACTCTGCTTGACTGGTACGAGGAATTCGAAAATATTTTTAAAACCACCCCTATGACGCGACCTTCACATTGGGGTGGTTACCGATTGATTCCCGATCTGTTCGAGTTTTGGCAGGGCCGGGAAAAACGACTTCATGACAGGATCGAGTTCCGTCGCGGGAAAAACGCATGGACCATTAACAGGTTGGCGCCGTAAAATATCTCCCTTCTAAATATTTCGTTCATGGGAGAATTCCGCTCAGCGCTATGCTCTGCTTAACGCGATAGTCTCGTGTGTTAATTGCTTTGCTTCTGTTCCTGCCTTTTCTGTTTCATTTTCTCTATCATCTCTTGTTTTTTCTGTTGGTAAATTTTAAACTGTTCCGGAGTCAGGACCTTCTTCAGTTCATTATCCTTATCTTCGGATGAGGCTTTCATTTCCCCCAATTTCTGTAACCGGGAACCATTTGAATTTCTTAAATCCTGGGTTTGCTTTGCGTACTTTAGGTTAATGTCGTACACAGCAGCAACTGCAGTTGAATCGAGCGATAGATTTGTTTTCATCCACTCTGTTTGTTTTTGTGCCCGTTGTTCCGGCGTGGTGTTCTTTAGATTCTCATCCTGTGCTGAGGCTATATGTGAACTAAGTAAGACAATAGTGAGCCCTAAAACGACTTTGTACATGTACTTTATCATGGTATTAAATTTTTAGTTATACAGTACTTTGATCGAAGAGAGACAGAATGGTTTAATCAGGACTGTTGTTTTTAGTTATCGGCTTTGTTTTACCTAACGAAAAAGTACGTCTCAACTGACTTTATAGATTGTGGTATGGTTGTGCTAATTTTCATGTTCCTGATTTGACAGGAGGATCCTTTCTCAAACCATTAACCTTCTTTGATTTTAAATTTCTTTGATAAGGCTGAATGATCCTCATCAAGGGTGAAGAAAGAAACCAGCTCATTCAATTGTTCAGCCCGGCTGTACAGTTCTTCCGAGCTGGTAGCCATCTGTTCTGCAGTTGCTGCATTCTGCTGTGTTACATTGTTGAGCTGCTGTATGGCTGAGTTGATCTGATCTGCCCCAGAGTTTTGTTCGACGCTGGCAGATGCTATCTCCTGAACTAATTTTGACGTCTTTAAAATTTCGGGAATCAATTGTTCCAGTATTTGTCCGGTTTCCTGCGTCATACCCAGGCTCGATTTCGAAAGATGATCAATTTCGTCAGCTGCAATTTTACTTCTTTCAGCAAGCTTACGAACTTCCGAAGCCACCACGGCAAACCCTTTACCGTATTCTCCGGCACGTGCTGCTTCAACAGCAGCATTAAGTGCCAATATATTGGTTTGGAAAGCGATGTCGTTGATGATGGTAATTTTTTGTGCGATTTCTTTTACCGCCTTTAAACTTTCGCGGGATGCTTCGTCTACCCTCGTAACCATCTGTGCGGTGCTGTTCGAAATAATTTCGGTATGCCTGGCATTATCAGA
>DATBXH010000451.1:0-5246 GCA_036514375.1 Bacteroidales bacterium
TCGCTGGCAATCCATCAATAAGCTTTCTATAAACGAACTTACATTTCCGATCGATAAAGTGGTTGCCAACCAATTAAAGGTAAAATATGGCTGATATGTTACCGGATAGTTATGAAAAAACCGCCTTCGTCAGAAAATGAATCCAATCATTCAAATCTCAGGCGAAGACGGTGACGATTGAAGGTTTCTATATTAAACCTCTTTGTCGATTAAATAATTATTTCTGTCAGCTGAATTACGCGAAATTAATTCGCCCAGAAAGCCTGCCAGGAACAACTGTGTACCTAAGATCATGGTGGTTAAGGCAATATAAAAATAGGGACTATCGGTAACGAGCGGGACCCGAATGTGGTTGTAAACACAATAGAGCTTATGGATTCCTAAACCTAACGAAGCAATAAATCCAAAGCCAAACATCAGTGTTCCCAAGGCCCCGAAAAAATGCATGGGCCGTTTACCAAATTTCGAAATAAAAATAACTGTCAGTAAATCGAGGTAGCCATTTACAAACCGTTCGAGTCCAAACTTACTTACACCGTATTTCCGTTTTTGATGAACCACTACTTTTTCTCCAATGCGTTTAAACCCTGCTTTGTTTGCCAGAACAGGGATATACCTGTGCATTTCGCCGAAAACCTCAATACTTTTTACTACTTTTTTACGATAAGCCTTTAATCCGCAATTCATATCATGCAGTCGGATGCCGGTAAACAGTCGTTGTGTTCCGTTATAAAGTTTACTTGGCAATTTTTTGGTCAGCAACGGATCTTTTCTGTGCTTTTTCCAGCCTGAAACCAGATCAAATCTCTGGTCCTGAATCATGCTGTATAATCCGGGGATTTCATCCGGACTGTCCTGAAGATCAGCGTCCATGGTGATTATCACATCGCCCTGAGCGGCCTTAAATCCACAATAAAGCGCAGCCGATTTACCATAATTCCGTTGCAAGTGAATGCCTTTAATGTTTTTGTTACCGGCAGCAAGAGTTTCTACAACTTTCCAGGAGTCGTCAGAACTTCCGTCGTCGATCATGATTGCTTCGTACGTAAAGTGATTTTCCTGCATTACCCGGCCAATCCAGGCTGCCAGTTCCGGGAGAGATTCTTCTTCGTTATAAAGCGGTATAATTACTGAGATATTCATTTAATAGGTTAAGTATTTTAATATTGATTGCTATCCAGAGCCTCATTAAAAAGTAATGGTTTCTCCTTTTTCATAAAAGCGGCTATAACAAGCGAAAAAATCAGCCCCATGAAGGCATTACCGAGAATAGTTGAGATAACCAAAAAACCAGGAGTCATAAATTTTTTTGTAATGTTAATGGCTGTTTCAATCTGATCATCGCTCAAATTTTTTGCTGCCATCTTGTTTCGGGCTACCTCCAGGCTTTTTTCTATTAAACCCGGATCGATAATTGTGTACAAAAGGTAAACAAAAATCGCTACGATAATTGCCGCAAATGCAACTGTTAACATACCTACGCCAACTGCACGTCCGTAATTGATGAATCCTTGCTCCTGTTCGCGGTAGTTTTTTATTGCCAGGACGATTCCCCCGATCATAATCAGGTAGCTAACATACCCTAAGGCTGTTATGAACATAAGATTTGTCATGTAAAGTATCAGCGAATAAATGACTAGTGATACGCCCAGGATAGCTCCTGATGTCATGGTGCTCCTAAGAAGATTGGAGTTGTTTGTCTGTTCCATATTTACTAGGTTTTAGGGTAAAACATTGAGACAAAGATATTAGATTTTTAGGATTAAAGCGGGACGATATAAAAAGAAATCTTTTTTTGTTTTGTATCTCAAAATTTATACTTTTGCGCCGGGTAAGTCTTATACGACCAGCTCCTGCTGAACTCCCCCAGGTCCGGAAGGGAGCAAGGGTAGGCGGTTGAGCGGTGCGATATAAGTAGCTTACCCACTTTTTATTTTAAAAAGTTGATAACTCTCCAAATCTGTTAATAAGTCCTTTACAAATTTCCGTTTCAATTTAATTCGGTGTTTTATTTTTATCCTAATTTCGTGATCGTTTAAAAAAATTATATTGATTTTAATCTTCAATGAATAAACGAATCTCCAAAGTTTCACCTGTAAAGAAAAACGGCAAGAATGGGAACGCGGTTCTTGGCCCAGTAGACAACCTTGAAGTTCATCTTCAACCTGATTGGTGGCGCCGCATCTTTAACTCGATGTATTTAAAAACCGATGCAGATGTGGTTGAAGATAAGGCTATCACTAAGAACGAAGTAGATCTTTTTACTTCGATACTAAATGTTTCTAAAGATGCTAACATTTTAGATCTGGCCTGCGGGCAGGGCCGGCATTCGCTTGAACTTGCCAGACAAGGTTATAGCAATGTTTACGGATTGGACCGTTCTCATTATTTGATTCGCAAGGCGAAATCCATTATGCAGCAGGAAGGTCTTAAAGTAAGCTTTAAAGAAGGAGATGCACGCAAGCTTCCTTTTGCTTCCGATATGTTCGAAGTGGTGATGATTCTTGGAAATAGCTTCGGATATTTCGAAAGTACGGATGATGATATTTTGATTTTAAAGGAGGTGCACCGTATATTAAAACCAGGTGGTATATTCCTTATTGACGTTGCCGACGGTGGTTACCTCAAGAAGAACTATTCACCGAGAAGCTGGGAGTGGCTCGATAAGAAACATTTTGTTTGCCGCGAGCGTTCTCTTGCCAAAGACGACGAGCGGTTGATTTCGCGTGAGGTCATTACGCATGTTGAAAAAGGTGTAATTGTTGATCAGTTCTATGCTGAACGCCTCTATACCCGCGATATTCTGGATAAGATTTTTAAACAAGTCGGATATAAAAATATATCGTTCCATGGCGCAATCGAAACAAACTCATTGCGTAATCAGGACCTGGGGATGATGGAACGCCGTATTATAGTTACAGCCCAGGTATTGAAGGAATGGGCCCCTGCAAAAGCAAAACGTGCCGATGTTAAAAATGTGACGGTTTTAATGGGCGATCCCAACAGACCTGACAAAATTAAGCCATCAAGCATATTCGACGAAGACGATTTCTTTACCATCGAAAGTCTTAAAGCGGCTTTGTCGCAACTGCCGGGATATAAGTTCACATACCTGAATGCCCATCATACATTTTATAACGATCTTTTACGGCAGAGAAGTAAGATAGATTTTGTGCTGAATCTTTGCGACGAAGGCTTTAATAACGAAGCACGCAAGGAACTGCACGTTCCGGCTCTACTCGAAATGCTTGATATTTCTTACACAGGATCAGGCCCACAATGTCTGGCCTATTGCTACGATAAATCGCTGATCCGTGGGGTAGCAAAGGAAATGGAAATTCCTGTTGCCGAAGCATTTTTTGTAAAATCGGAAGATAATGTTTTTGATCTTCAGATTGATTTCCCTGTGATTGCCAAACCTAATTTTGGAGACAGTAGTTTTGGTATTACCCAGCAAAGTGTGGCCAATACGGTAGAAGAACTGAATGACGCCATCCTGAAGATCCGTCATAACTTTGGTTATGAGAATCCTATTCTGGTAGAAGAGTTTTTAACCGGTAAGGAAATCAGTGTGGGGATTATCGGTAATCCGCCTGAATCATATTCCGTGTTGCCCATTGTGGAAGAGGATTATTCGCAATTGCCGCCCGATTTGCCAAAGATTTGTGGCTATGAGGCCAAGTGGTTGCCAAATTCACCTTATTTTAAATTGTTGAAATCAATCCCTGCAGACCTTCCGGATGATGTGGAAAAATCAATTATCGAGAACTGTGTGAAACTGTTTGCCAGGTTGGATTGCCGCGATTATTGCCGTTTCGATCTCAGGCTCGATGCAAATGGTGTTCCGAAATTACTGGAAGTAAATCCGAATCCGGGTTGGTGCTGGGACGGACACTTGGCTAAAATGGCAGGCATTGATAAAATAAGTTATTCGAAAATGTTGGAAATGATTTTGCTTGCAACCGAACAGCGAATTGGTACTTCCAATAATAACAAAGTGGAAGAACCTGTGGCTGCCAAAGTAACCATGGCTTTACTATAATTTTTATATTGATTAACACTGAGGGCCAGCCGAAATTCCCCGGTTGGCCTTTCTTTTTATAAAAACTTTTTAAAATTCGAGCTTATATTGTATCTTCCTCCGGTTTATTAAAACAATATACCAATGATACACTGCCGCTTATATAAAAACGGATGGCTGGAACTGCCGGACGGAAAAATTGTGGCTGGAGAATGGTTGATTGATCGGATTTATCAAAACATTAACCGTCCGATGACGAAAGAGCAAATACGCGAATTGCTGCGTTTGATTTACGATTGTGGTTTGGAGATGGGACGGTATCTTGTGATTGGCGACAGCGAAGAAAGGAAGGCAAAAATAGAATTTATGAGCGAGGATCTGGAATCTTCAAGAAATCCGGCATTGAATAACTAAGGATAAATGTCTTATGGTTTTGAAGATATTCTATTGCTTCTTCCTACTTTTGTTCTCCTGCTCCACATTATAATTCATCCTAAATTTCACGATCTTAGCTATCAGTTCCAGGGGTATGGGTTTATCCAGCGGAAACTGAACGGAACCACGGCCTGTTTTATATCCGGACAACTCCTGCTTAAATGCCTCCATGCCAACCGGAGCCGGATAAAACCCGATATGATTTTTGAAACCAGCAAAGTATACAAGGTTACGGCCATTAAGTGTGAAAGCCGGCATGGCATAACTGATGGTTTCTTTGGCATCCGGGGCAGTTTTCTTAATAGTTTCCCGAACCAGCTCCAGCATTTTTTGGATATCCTTGGGAAAACCATCAATGTACTCATCTATATCAACGGGCTTATTCATACGATTTAAATTTAATTGATAGTTACAAATTTAAGTAACCCCCTTTCATAAACAGAGGGAGAAAATGACAGATAAAGGGGCGAATACGACAAATAAGTTTGAGTGTGGGTGTGGTGGAAGTGTGAGTGTGAGTGTGATTATTAATAGTTCTGGATGATCGTTCCTTTCATGATTATAAAATTGATGGGTAATTCGTAGGAAGAACTACATCTTTGGCCGTCTCTGATAATGGGCAGCCAACTATTGGGTATTAGTTTAGCCACCCGTAAGGCTTCATCATCCAAAACACGATTGACACTCTGTTTAATGGTATAATTGTCGGCTTCTCCTTTCTCCGAAATATGAATCTCAACAATTACCTTACCACTTTGCCCGAATTTATGCGCTGCCATAGGAACCCTGG
>DATBXH010000452.1:0-4849 GCA_036514375.1 Bacteroidales bacterium
TTTCAAACTTTAATATCAACTCATTGAATAGTTTCATAATACTCCTATATTTGCCATGGCCCTAAGGTACTAAGAGCTTTTCAAGTATCATAGCTGTATGCACTGTTTTTACTGAGTGTTCTAATTTATAGACAGACTCTAGTTAGGCTGATCTAAGATCGTATTTAAATTTAATAAAACTTGTATTTTATATGGCTTGGTTCCGTTACTGAGTTTAATTTTCCATATAGCATTAATATTACCGCACATTCTTGGAGACTGCTCAATTGCAAATGCAAAATTATCTTTTAATGGCAATTCAATTTTTTTATCCTCAAATAGAGGACAGTTTTTATTATCAGTTACATTAATAAAATATATCCCATTGTCCAATTGTAAAATATTACAAGTTTTTTTTGCATCATAAGTTTGATTATATGTTACCTGTGTATTATATGCTTTAACTTTATATATCCCACTACCTCCACTTATATAGATCTTTATATTACCGTCATGGTCTCCAACGGTAGGTTTAGAAATCTCAAAAGTATCAATTTTGATTTGAGCGGGTTCAGATAAAACTAAATTAATTTGATTAGTCTGTCCAGAAGTATCTCTATATGCCAAAATATACTTATCAGCAGTCAAATATTCAAACTTTTTCAATGGTGAAAAATCATAAACAATTTTATTTAAACCTTCATTTATTAACTTAAATTCGGTCAATTCCTTTAAATTACTGACAATCTCAATTATACCATCATTTTTCCCATAACAGCTAACTGACGTTAATTTAACCTCTAATTTTTCATTTCTCATAACTTTAACATCCTGGGCTGTTAAGCAATAATTTATTGAAGTTAAAATGAATAGAATCAATTTCATTTTCATATTACTCTCTATTAATGGTTAATAATTAAAAAACGGTTTTCTGAATAATTACGTGCGAAACATTTTACAGGTTTTTGAGTACATCTATAAACTTTCCTTGATGCTATTCCTATCTCCAATTATGTAACTAACGAAGAGAATAAGACTCCAATTAATGTTATTTCACCGGCTGCTCCTCCAACTTCAATCCCTTTATCATGGCACTAATAATCAAATGCAAAACGAACCGGATGACTTCTTCTTCCAGCTTTTCAGGTAAAACGGGTATGTTAATCACTTTATTCAGTAAAGCAGCCAAGCGGTCTTCAATGGCTTTGGCTTCTTCGGGCGAAATACCGTCGGTGGAATCGCGGATCAGTTTATAGTACTCGTTAGGCAACACTTTATACAATTCGCGGTCGATCCATTTGATGATCTTCGCAAATACAATGAGTTCCTTCTCTTCCGATAAAAACGGAAGGTTAATCTTTTCGTTTACTTTCTGGGCTAAGGCGTTTACCTCGGCATCGGTCAGCATTTCCAGCTGGCTTTTACCCATGTCGAGTAAAATCTGATCGATCTGATCTTTGGTTAAGGTAATGGCTGGCGGCATGATTTAAGTTTTAGATTAGTATGTGAATGTCGGTGCAAAGGTATGTAAGCGAATTACCTTAATTCAATACCCCAATTGGGGTATTTTTATCAAATAGCTACTTCTCATCAGACATAAAACAATACCAATATTTAATATGTGAACAGATGCCCTCTAATCCTGGATAAATTGACGCATGATTTAATCCAAAGGTATTGAGATGGTATCTGAAGTGAGCAAATCTGTTCCATGGTATTATTAATTTGGTCAACTTTGTCATATAATTTTCTATCCGCTCTATCCTTTCAAACTCGGAAGATCTCTTGTTGTATTTATGTACAGTGAACCAGGCACTCTGAGCAGTTATTCTGTTAGTTATGTGCTTAGGTGATAGTACAGCAAATCGTTCAAATTCTAAAATATTCTTTTCGGTATCCTTTATATAATCATCATTATTAGGCCTGAAAATCCATAGAACGCCATCATCATGATTAATTGGTGGTTTATTCACTACAAACCATAAACCAGTAAGAGGGTTTTCTGTCCAGTCAAGAAGTCGTGTCGGTAAACCATAGTGCTGTGCCAATGTTAGCCATTCAATAGTTGATTCAGGTGTATAATTAAGATATGGAATACTATATCTTTGAAACTCCTCTAACATTTTTTTTTCAGCGTCTAAAAGATTATCTTCTGTTAAAATCTCTCGCATAATTGAAGGTAGTAATGGCCAATCTCTTTGCTGACCGCGAAAAAGAATTGTCTCCTGATTGCTACAAGTTTCTTCAATTATACTTGTAAATTCTGTAAGCGTATTTATAGTTTTTGGTTCCATAACTTATTTTGTCATATGGTTAAACTTTCGCCTTTTCCAAAATCACATTATTGGTAATCAATCCTAAAACCGGTTCGGAGGTCCTTCCTGTATCAGTTACAAAAACATCCTGGCACTCCGGTATGGCATCCATTGCAATTTTAGCATCTAATAGACTTGCCTTAATTGCAATAAAATTATACCCTTTATACAGCATGTTTTTAATATCGGCATTGCTGTTGTCTATTATATTCTGAAGAGTTAGTTTTTTTATCTCATCATTGCTTTTGTTCTCTTCTACTTTTTGGGCAATAAATTGATAAAAGGTGCTTCGGTGAATAATAAATTTTAAAACTTTTTTCTGGTCAAAAATGGCGTATCGGTTATACTTTTTAAACCTTTCATAATTAAGTATATCACTTATATATTTATCCTTTTCTGTATCATAATCCAGGTACTCAATTTGACTGAAAGGAATCATCGCATCTTTTACAGCCAATTTGGCTATTTTTTCCTCTGGAGTAAGGGTTTTGATAACATCCTGGTATGATTTTGTTGCAGCTTCAAAATTTGCTTTACCAAAATAAAATGCAAGTACAGTTCCAATCCAGGTACCCCAAAGAGGAAGAAGACTTTTTCCAATAAAGTCCAAGCCTTCCTTTTGTGAACTGTTAAGGTAATAAATGCCTATAGTAATTGTCATTCCTATCACAGCTACAGTTATAATCAGGGCGATCATATTTCTTAACCACCAGGAACCTTTCATATCTTCCTTTTGTCCATTTTGCTGTTTTTCCATTTGAGAGTATTCTTTGGTTATTGATTATCTTAATTTTTTTCTATGTACCCAAAAGACTAATAATGCACCTCTTTTATAAAAATAAGCGAAGACAGAATCTGCTATCTTCAATACCATACTGATTTACTAACTATTATATTTACCGTAAATCACTTATAATTTACAAAAAACAAACCCCTCTTATCAATACCCCAATTGGGGTATTTTTCGTTAAAAAACACTTGAGAATTTGTGTTTTTTTCATCCTGTAAAAGCCTTAAGAACGCATTAACATGTAAAAGGAAGCTCTTTTGTCAGATCAAATGATGTCGATAAAACCAGGTTTAAGCAATTTCATCATCGTCTGCTATTGGTTTCGACGTATTTAACAAGATCTCCAACAGTACTGATATTTTCAGCTTCTTTGTCAGGAATGCCGATATTGAATTCTTTTTCTATTTCCATGATTAATTCTACTGCATCTAATGAGTCTGCGCCTAAATCATTCGTAAAAGAAGCTTTACGCGTTACTTCACTTTCATCAACACCCAATTTATCCACAATAATGGCAATGATTCTTAATTCGATATCTGACTTTACATATGGCTTAGCAATAGAGTCTTTTGCTATTTTATTGCTATCGGGTATTTGATTTACAGGTAATAATTGCAATTTTATTTCTACATACTTCATTAAATCTTTAACAGTTGACATTGAAAGAATGTCATCCTCGGGAAAATAAAAATTGAATTCCTCACCAATATCATCGCTTAATATTAACAAATCACCTTCTCCTAAATCGTCAAATAGCCTCGCTTCCGGAGTTACTTTACTTTTCTTAACATCTAAGTTTTTTACAATAATATTTATTATTCTGCTCTCAATGTCAGCTATTCTTTGCTGTATCTCAGTTGAGTCTTTTGATATTTTAATGCTGTCTGTACCTAACTTATCAGCAATAATGGCTATTACTCCGGATCTAATATCACCGGCATTGCATTGTAACATAGTAAGGAAATTTGAACCTCTGGCATTATCAAATAGTACAGGTGCCTTCATTGTATTTTTGACGTATGGAAAAATAAAAAGCATAAAGCATAATATAGCAGTGTGCTTTAGCCATTTATTAAAATAAACCGGTTTATTATTTATAATACAATTGTCTAAAGGATTAGCTATCAAAAAGAAACTGACGATTTTATAACGTAAAGTTCTATTATGATTAGTTAATTTCATATTTAACAGGATTATATCAATGCTTTCATCAGGTAAAATTACGATACCCTTATTTGCTATTTCAATGCCCTCGCTTTGGCGTAGATTTTTAACATTCTATTAAAGAATTATTGCCAGTAATACGGCAAAACGATCCAAAAAATAAGTTGAGGGCCCATCGTTGCAAGTTTTAGTTTTTATTACAAGAAATTTAATATTCTGCCAAAGCATGAATTGATACTTATGCCTATCCGTAAATGACAATATTGGAATATCGACCGTTTTGCAAACATACGTCCTGGCAGGGTTTCTTTACCTGGTGCCACGAACACCCTCCGGATAAGGTAATCGTCCTTTCCAGTCGACGGAGATCTTCAGCGGTTTATCACCCAATATACGTGTCGTATCTTTAGCCTGAGTCATCCATTTTTCGTACTTCCAGAGTTCTTCTTTGGCAGGATAACCATAGCTGTGTGTGAATTTCAAGTTCTTAATCTGATACCCGGGAGTACCGCCAAGCAGAAGCGTATGGATTTCGGGGGACTGATTATAAAGATACTGATGTACAAATCGATATTGAACCAATGGTTCTTTGGAAATCTTT
>DATBXH010000453.1:0-3592 GCA_036514375.1 Bacteroidales bacterium
TTAATCTTTTTACAAGCTGGTTGCGCTAAGGATTTCTTAGTAAAACCTCCACTAGATTCTGTTACTGATGCTTCTTTTTATCAAAACGATGCCCAGCTTCAGGCTGCAACTGCATTGCTGTATAGTCAGGTATGGTTTGATTATAATGACAAAGCTTCCTATAACTTTGGAGATTTCAGAGCCGGGACTGCTTATTCAGCTTATAATGACAGGAATAATGTATTATTTAATACAACCCCCGATATCGGCGAAGTGAGTGCTGCCTGGCGTGCTTTTTTTATTGTTGTTGGTCAGTCAAACCTGGCAATCCATAATATTAATACCTATGCCGGATCTGGAGTAACAGAGACAGCGAAAAAACATGCAATTGCAGAAGCTCGGTTTATGAGGGCTCTGGCTTACCGGTATTTGGTAATGGACTTTGGTCCTGTGCCAATTATTACTGATAATTTAACATTACTTAACGATACTTCGCTCACAAGAAATACCATTCAAAGTGTTTGGCGGTTCATTATAAGTGAGATGAGGGCTGTAGCAAATGATTTACCGGAAACACCGGATCTAGTTGGCAGAGTTACCAAATGGTCTGCCGAAGGTATGCTTGCCAGGTTTTATCTGACTAGGGCTGGAGTTGAATCCGTAGGAGGCGTGAGAAATCAAACATATTTAGACAGTGCTAAATATTATGCCGACCGGGTTATTAAGCTTAGCGGAAAACAATTACTTACGGATTACGCATCGCTTTTCCATTATCCGTATGATAATAATTCCGAATCATTATTTGAACTGCAGTGGGTTTGGATCAAGAGGACTAGTACTGTGGGCTATGGTCAGGGAAATTCCGCTCCTTCTTATTTAACTTTTAGTAATGACATTACCAGCAATGGCGATGGCTGGGGAGGAGACAAGAGTGCTACCTGGTGGATGCTTTCATTGTATGACGGAATCGCTTCAAATGGCGATGCCGTTGCTGATACAAGCATGAAAGGTAATTCTCCTGACACCAGATTGAAAGCTACATTTATGTTACCAGGAATGGTTTATCCGGAAATCACTCAAACATTAAATGGTGTTAATCAACAATTAAAGTTTCCCCTCACCGATGATGATGGAAGAAATTTCGCTTCGATTAAGAAATATGTTTGTGGACAGAAAGTTGATTTGGGAGGGCAAGGAGATCAGCAAGATTATCCTCAGGATACCTATATGCTGAGGTTGGCAGAGATGTACCTGACCTATGCAGAGGCTACGTTAGGAAACAACGCCACTACAAATGATGTTACAGCTTTGAGTTATTTCAATGCAGTGCATACAAGAGCAGGATTACCTCCTGTAACCGTTGCTCTTACTCCTGATACCATATTTAAGGAAAGAATAAAGGAATTTGCCATGGAAGGTATGGCATGGTACGATTTGGTTAGCCTACATTATTATAACCCCCAGAAGACTTATACCATTATAAATTCGCAGGACAGAGGCGTTTTTAATGTTAAACCTGATAATTTCAATAATCCTACCATTTGGACATTCCAAAAGTCACCTCACTATCGCAGTGATGTTCGAAAAGTGAATGCCTATGATGGAAACTTTTTAATTCCGTTACCAGCGGCAGAAGTTTTACAGGCTCCTAACTTATTAAAAGAACCTGTAGATTATTACAGCAAGTAAAGTTTGTATTTAGAATGTTTTATATAAACAACTAAAAAATAGAAAATGAAAAGATACATTAAATTCCTATATAGCCTCTTTGTTCTGATCGGAATGATTGGAATGATATTATCCTCTTGTAAAAAAGAGACCTCTGCGGGGACTCCTGCTATCAGTTATATCAGGGTTACGGATCCCCTAAAGTCTGACTCCTTGCTAAACGCTGCCTATTTGGGGAACATGATTGCCATAGTCGGCAGTAATTTGGGAAGCGTAAATCAAATTTGGTTCAATGATCAGCAGGCTACCTTAAATCCTGTTTATGTAACGGATCAAACCATATTGGTAATTGTTCCGGACAGTATTCCTAAAATAGTGACTAATAAAATGAAATTGGTTTATGGATCTTCGGACACCATCAGTTATGATTTTAAAGCAATTGTTCCTCCTCCTGTTGTAACTTCCATGGTATGCGAATATGTAAAAGATGGCGATGTTGCGACCATTCAGGGAGGTTATTTTATAGATGACCCTAATATTCCACTTCAGGTTCTTTTCCCGGGTAATATCCCTGCAACTATTCAAAGTTTCAGCAAAACATTTCTCAAAGTTATCGTTCCGTCAGGATCCACGCCAGGACCAATCACTGTAAAAAGTCTGTATGGATCAACGCTTTCTAAGTTCTATTTTCGCGATAACCGGAATATTTTCCTCGATTTTGATAATTTAACGGCTGCCGGAGGCTGGCGTTCCGGAGTCGTTGGGAATTCTAATCCTGATCCGATCAGTGGTAACTATGTAAGATTCTCCGGAAGTATGTCAGGGGGGGCAGGAGCCACCTGGAACGAAGACGCATTTAGTTTCGACCTTTGGCCTATTGCAAATGGAAGATCCCAAGTTCCGCTTTATAGTGGAGACCTCTCCAATGCTGCTGTCAAATTCGAATGTAATGTTTACAATGCTTGGTCAGCATCTGCATTGCAAATAATTTTCACGCCGTATGCCACCACCGGCACTAACAGTTATATTGCCGATAGCAATGTCCCCAGAGGATTATGGATTCCATGGCAATCAGCCGGAACTTATACAACCAATGGGTGGATAACAGTTACTATACCATTAGCCAATTTTATATATTCTTATGATGGAACTACCTGCAAAACAAAACTCACCCAGGATATGCTCTATGGCTGCACTTTCTTTATCTGGAATGGCGGAGTTGCCGGGAAAGATTGTACTCCGAGCCTTGCCATTGATAATATACGGATTGTGCCAACTAATTAATGTTACATCTCTAAAAATATTGCTATGCAAACAAAATATATAAAATACTTCAGGAAAGCATTGCTATTCACATCCATGTGTATAGTATTGGCTGGAACTCTTTTTACATCGTCATGTAAAAAAGACGAAGGAAGTGCCGGAATCACCATACTAAACAGTTTTGGTCCATGTCCTATAGCCCGGGGCGCAGAGCTCCGGTTTGTCGGAGAGAATCTGGATAAGGTAGATACAATTGTATTACCGGGAAATATAATACTCACAACATCTGATTTTGGAACTAAAACGTCAACCTTAATTACGATTACAGTTCCTCAAAATGCAATACCTGGTTTTATTACGCTAAGAACGCTTGATGGACCAATTACCACGAAAACAGAGTTAGGCTTTTCGGAACCTATTTCAATCACAAGTTTTTCACCGGCAACTGCAAAGAAAGATTCTGTAATTACCATTACCGGAGATTATCTCAATCTTATCAAACAAGTGATTTTTACGAGTAATGTAACTGTTAATCAAGCTGACTTTGTTAATCAAAGCCGTTACCAACTTCAGGTGAAAGTTCCTGATGCTGCGCAAACAGGTAAAATAGCCGTTTCGAATGGTGCTGATAATCCAATTATTGTCTATTCTGCCAGTAATCTGACTGTAAAGTTACCGGCTG
>DATBXH010000454.1:0-6309 GCA_036514375.1 Bacteroidales bacterium
GAAAACCCTGCCAATCTGATACGCATTCGTCAATCCCGGAATGCATTGATTGAGGGGATCATGCTCCGCGATCCTGCATCCTGGAATACTCACATCCTGTATTCTGAGAATGTAGTTATACGGAATGTCAAAATTCTGAATGACAGGGATGTCCCCAATACGGATGGAATCGATCCTGATGCTTCAAAGCATGTATTGATTGATCACTGTTTTGCCTATTGCAGCGATGATAACATTGCTATCAAAAGCAGCAACAACGGTGGTTTACTCGGAGATGTTGATGACATTACCGTGAAGGACTGCATTTTTCTTACTAAAAAATCTTCGTTAAAAATAGGTACTGAGACAAAAGCTTCGATAATGAAGAACATTTTGTTCGAAAATAATGATGTCATCGAATCCGATCGTGGAATGGCGCTCTATTGTTCCGATGGTGCGGTATTAGACAGCATCCGGTTTGTGAATAACCGGTTTGAAAGGAATTTCCCTGATAGTCAGAAAAAAGGTATTCACTTTGTCATCAAAAACAGGAGTGGGGCCGGTGAAATTCGAAATGTATTGGTAAAGGACTGTACTTTCCTGGAGTCCTTTCCAAAACCATCTGAACTAACCGGTTTGGATAAGGATCATACCATTACCAATGTGCTTTTCGACCATCTGATAATTGCCGGGAAAATATGTACGACTCTTGAGGAGGCCGGCATCAAAACAAATGAGTTTACAAACCGGATAGAATTGAAAAATTGACATATGCTATCGGTTGAGCTTATCTCATTACCTAATCACTTAAAAAAATACATCACAAAAAACATGAAATACTTAAATTACATACTTCCATTGCTTTTCTTGTTGCATCTGCCGGCAGCGGAGATTTATGCACAGCAAAAATTAGTTGAATACACCACCATTCCCGGTGCTGAACAAAGCAAAGCCTATACGTTAACAGCCAATGGTAAAAATATATTTGTCGAGAAATTTAAGGATGTCAGTTATGCCAAGTTTGCGTTTTCATGCGAAGCAAAACTAACCGTAACTGTATCTCAAAGTTTCGGACAATTCACCATCAGTCCGCTGAGTTATCGTATCAATTCCCAGAAAACCGGGAATTCCCTTGCTTTTAATCTCGATAAACCTCGCAAACTGATCATTCAGATTGAAGGACTGGAGGAGAAACTTTTCATTTTTGCCGATGCTCCGGAAATAAATCCTCCAAAGCCTGGAGATAAGAATGTAACAAATCTGGCTGATTTTGTTACGGATAATGTAGGGAATACATTGCAGACTGACAAAATCCAGAAAGCCATTGATCAGGTATCAAAGAAAGGCGGAGGTGTGTTATTCGTTCCAAATGGTAAATACCTCACAGGTACACTGGCGATGAAGAAAGACGTAACCCTTTATCTTGAAAGTGGTGCCATTATTCAGGGTTCCGGAAATCTTTCCGATTATAACGACAACGGAGTCAATAAATCGGGGAAAGTCAATCCCGGGAAAGGAGCGCTTATCTATTTCAATAAAGCAGATAATGCCAGGATTATGGGGCGGGGTGTCCTTGCCATGGCTGGGACCAAAATAAAAACAGAAACTAATCAAAAGATCAGAATCTGCAACATGGTAGATTGCAATAATTCCGGGATCTACGATGTGATCATCCGGGACTCGGGCGGTTTCAACATTCATATTTTACATTCTACCAACATCATTATGCAGGGTTATAAAATCATCAACGACCTTAATTTGCCCAATGAAGATGGAACGGATCCTGACGGTTCCAACGGAGTAGTGGTCGATGATGTGTTTATGTACACCTCCGACGACGCCATTGCCATAAAGGCAGACTATACCTTATGCGAAAATGTAATTGTTAAAAATTGTGTTTTCTGGACAAAGAAATCAGCACTCAAAATTGGTTCCGATCCTTATAATGGTGCGAGGAACATCGTATTCCAAAACAATGATGTGGTACACGCCGATCGGGCCCTGGCTATATATACCGGAAAAGGAATTGTCGAAAATGTGAAATTCCTTGACAATAAATCGGAATTTGTAGGTGGCGATGCCAAGCAACAACTCATCATTTTTCAGGTGTCCAGGGACAAAGAACATGATCCCGACCCAAACCGGCGTGGTGTTGGTTATATAAAGGATGTGGAAGTAGTCAATTATACAGCCTATCAGCAAAGCCGTAACAAAAATCTGATCACAGGCACTGTCGCGAAAGATGGTACCGTCCATAAGATCTCCAATGTATTGTTCAGAAACCTTGTCATTGAAGGGAAACACTGTCTCTCTGCCGAAGATGCCAATATTACTGTGTCTTCCAGGGTGTCTCAGCGAAATCCGAATGACAGGGATAACACCCCTTTAACGCAACTGCCGGAAAATACAAATACAGTTGAGAATCTCAGGTTTGAATAATCACTATAAAATTGCATCACTATGAACATTAAGAATTTATTGGGTATCTGCCTGCTGATGATTTCAGGGATTGTAATGGCACAAGTTCCTGAAGAAGTATACAAAAGCTCCCTGAAAAATGTACTTACGGATATTGAAAAGAAATACCATGTAAAGCTTGAATATGAGGATAAAAATGTAAAGAATGTGGAGGTTACCTATGCTACCTGGCGTTACCGGTCGGGTATCGAGGAAACGCTTACCAATATTCTCTATCCTGTGGACATGGTTTTCAATAAAAAAGAAGATGGCGTTTACGAAATAACCAAATACGAATATTTCCGCAGATCACCTGAAGAAGGCAGGAAACATCTTGAACGGTTACTAGCCAGTTATCCCACACTTCAGGACTGGGAGCAGCGTAAAGCAGAACTTCGGAAATGCATGCTCGAACAGATCGGTCTTTCTCCATTACCTACAAAAACTCCATTGAATCCTGTGTACACCCCCAAGCGTGTAATGGATGGATATACCATTGAAAATGTAGCCATCGAAACTTTGCCTGGCGTTTATCTTTGTGGTTCGCTGTATCCCCCTGCCAAAGGAAAAGGACCATTTCCTGCCATGCTTTGTCCTCATGGCCATTTTTATGCAAAAGTAAATCCTTTGACTGTACTTGACGAACGAGGCCGTTACAGGCCTGATCAACAATACCGTTGTGCTATGTTAGCCCGGATGGGTGCAGTTGTATTCAGCTACGATATGTTTGGTGCTTATGGTGAATCCATTCAGGTGGATAGAACCGTGCATCGTACCGGCCTTGCGCTCACCATGCAGACCTGGAACAGCATGAGAGTCATTGATTTTCTGACATCTTTGCCTTATGTCGATTCCAAAAGGATTGGTGTCACTGCTGCCTCAGGAGGAGGCACACAAACCATGCTTATCACCGCCCTGGACGACCGTATTACTTTAAGCGTTCCTGTTGTAATGGTTTCTTCCTATTTCTATGGAGGATGCCCTTGCGAGAGTGGTTTACCATTTCACTCATGTACCGATTTAGGCACCAATAATGCCGAAATTGCAGCTATGGCTTCACCTCGTCCTTTGTTAGTGGTTTCTGACGGCAGTGATTGGACTCAGAACGTCCCTACATTAGAATTCCCTTACCTCCAAAAAGTATACGGTTTGTATGGAAAAACAAACCAGGTTGAAAACGTTCATCTGCCTTTAGAAGGTCATGATTATGGGATATCCAAGAGGATGGCCATGTATGAATTTGTAGCCCGTCATTTCGGACTTAGCATAGATGCCGTGAAAGATAAGAACGGAAAGATTGATGAATCGAAATGTACTATCGAGAAATACCAGGCTATGCAGGTTTTTAATAAGGACGGCAAGGTGATACTCCCTGCAAACGCCTTGATGGGACCGGATGCCATACGGAATGAATTAAAATCATTAGAGAAATGACGATTTTCAATGCTAATTAAATCACTCATGAAATACATCAAATATATCTTCTTCCAATTTCTTCTTTTAACAGCGGTCATTTCTTCCTTTGCCAATACGCGTCTGATTAAAAACCTCGACATTCTGGATGTCTGGACATATAACTATAATTCCTCTCACTGGATTGAACAGGGTAACATTCAGCCCGGAGTGCAGATGTATGGTGAGATACAGATAAACATTACCAGCTTGCCTAAAGAGCTGTATGGATGCGATTGGATTCAAACTGCGTATGGTTCAAAAGCATTTACAAAGGACATGATTGCAACTTTTCAATTGCAAGGGGATGCCGAGGTGTATATTGCCCATAATACCGATATCAAAACAAAACCTCAATGGCTGGCCGGTTATACCAAAACAGATGGGAAATTGATTAATTCGGACGGTAAGACTTTTGATTTATTCAAAAAGGATTATTCTAAAGGCGATTCCGTGCGGCTGGGTCCTAATGGTGATACCAGGCAATCCATGTATATTGTCATTGTAAAGCCTTTGGGTATTATCCCTGCCCTTCCGAAACCCTCGGGAAAAGTTTTCGATATTTTGAAATACGGAGCCAAAGGAGATGATAAAACGGTAAATACCTCAGCCATTCAATCAGCTATTGACGATTGCTCGAACAAAGGCGGAGGATCAGTTTACATTCACGATGGAATTTTTGTTTCAGGCACGCTTGAATTAAAAGATAACGTTACGCTTTTCGTGGAAGCGGGAAGTATCCTCAGAGGTTCTGCCCTGCATTTGGATTATCCCGCCAAACAATGCGCATTGAAATCCTATCGCGGTAAAGAGAATTTCCAATTTATCTATGCCGAAAAAAAGAATAACATTGCGATTACAGGAGGGGGAATTATCGACGGATCTTCGCACGGTGAAGGTTGGCCGTGGAAGGGGAAAGACAACGAGTGGGAACGTCCACGCCTGATAAGAATGGTAGAATGTAACAATGTCGCCATTCAGCACATTAGCCTCATACGAGGAAACAACTGGACACAATATTATGAGGCCTGCAATAATTTACTGGTGGATGATGTCCGGATCAGGGTATATTCCGGTATTAACAACGCCGACGGAATTGATGTGAGCGGGTGCAATAAGGTTGAGATTAAAAACTATTATGCAATTACAGGCGACGATGGTATCTGCTTAAAGGCTATGTCGCTTATACCAACAGAAAATATCAATATTCATGATTGTTTTTTCCGGTACGCCAACTGTCATGCCGTTAAAATAGGTACCGAAACCCATAGTGCCGTTAAGAATGTTGTGGCACGGAACGTCATCGCCAATGCCCGTTACGGACTGGCTATTGAATCGGCAGACGGAGCAGCGGTTGAAGATATCACTTACGAAGATATGACACTCACCAGTTGTGCAACGCCGGTTTTTATCCGTCTGGGAAACCGTGGAAGGGTATTCGAGGGAGGGCCTTCCAAAGCTCCCATCGGATCGATGAAAAACATTACAATCCGTAATATTACCAATACGGATATTGCTCCTCTCGATCAACGAGATGGACCTGGTGTAGGTTCTGTCATTGGCGGTATCCCGGAACAAAAGATTGAGAATGTACTTATCGAGAATTGTAATTTCCTTTACTATGGTTCTATAAAGGATACCGCTTATGTATACCGTAAGATCCCGGAAAATGCCGACAAATATCCAGAATACAATGTGTACGGAATCACTCCGGCGTACGGCATTTACGTAAGACATGTAAAAAACCTTTGGTTCAGGAATGTCAGCATCTCTGTTAAAAACCCTGATGTCCGCCCTGCCATCGTATTGGATGACGTAAAGGATTATACACTTCAAAACTTAAACTGCGAAAAACTTACAATTACAAAACCATCTGCCATATGGCATAAACAGGATGGGGGTATTTCTCCTGAATAGTTTATTATGATATAAAGCCTTTATCCATAGGATCTTTTCCATACATACTAATAATAACAACTATTTTCTAATTAAAAAGGAGGTATTATGATGAGAATTAAACTACATCTATTGAGTAAATGCGTATTATTGTATTTCGGATTGACATTTTTAATGCCATCCTGGATACAATTAGTGTTGGCGACTTCTGCCACTGCGGAGAACTTTACCCCAGGAACAACACCAACAACAGTAGCTACTTTTAATTGTATAAGTATCTATTGGAAACCCAGCGGTGGAAGTTCCTCTGTCACCTGCAAAACGGAATACAGACCAACCGGCTCTAGTACCTGGAGTCTTGCACAGAATCTTTGGTACGATGCTACCACGTATTCCAACCATAACATGGTAAACTCTTATCGGGGAAGTATCGTTAATCTCAATCCAGGGACCCAATACGATATCAGACTTACACTAAGTTCAGGAACAACAGTAACTGTGCAAGAAACAACCTGGAGCGAAAGT
>DATBXH010000455.1:0-5494 GCA_036514375.1 Bacteroidales bacterium
AAGTATATCCGATCAAAGGTTTTGGTGCAATAGAATTTGGATTGCATAAATTTCATAACAATCAGGAGCCTAAAGGCTCTAAATCAAAGGTCGGCAGATTCGTTATCATATGGGAACACATTAACAATGAATGGAAAATAAAAAGGGTAGTAAGTCTTCACTAAATTAAGAAACAACGATTAGAAATGCCGGCCAATTGGTATCGTACTTGTTAAAACGAAATATCATATTCATGAAAAATATCGAAAAAAGAATCAGCGGAGTGATCATTGGAAGTATATTTCCATTATCACTTGGGTTACTATCGGTAACTATATGGTTTCTTCTTGACAGGGCTGAGAGCAGACCTCTTATTTATTTAATAACCGGAATATTAATCGGCGTATTCATTGACCTGAAATTTTTAAAAGATTGGATTCATCACAGATTTAATTTGCCAATCTGGATAATAGTTTTGATTTATCTGGTTTATAACGTTTTCGTTTACGGATTTTTTATGGGACTTCCTGTTTTTAATGTATTTCTTGGATTGTTAGCCGGATACTATTTTGGTAATAGGGTTTGTTTTAATAACGTAGAGGCGGAAAAGCACAAAAAGCTGGTTAATCAGGTATCATTGTTTGCAGGTCTGGTAATGGCTTTAGTCTGTATCCCGTCCGGATTTCTGGCATTAATGAATTATGGAGCTGCCGGTATGATTAAAGACATGTTAGGATTGGATTTTGAAATTACAAATTCAATGATCTGGGGAATCGTATTGATTGGAGGATTCATATTGGTTTTAACAAATATTTTACTGACAAGAATAACAATGATTAAAACAATAAAAAGTTACAACAGCTAGCAACAGACATTTTGGCTGTACCTAGCCATGGCCTTCCGAAATATACAGCCATTCCCGGCACAATAAGACAAGCTGCTGTCCCTCAAGATTAATGAGTACCACCCAATGCATAAAAAACCAGAATAATACTACACTCCTAATCCAACTTTTTTATAACTTGGGATGCGAAAAACTATTGATAAAGAACAACATTATGGAATATGTGCGCAACGCGCATATACGTTAGGGACAAACAAAAACGCCCTACGAAAATTTCAGATTGATTTTATGATTTTGTAATTTTGAAAAAATAAGTGATCATGAGAACGATTCAATTAAACATACCTGATAGCGTTGATTTGAAAGATTACGATTTTTTAATGATAGTTGCTGCAAAATTGTATGAGGATGAAATACTTTCAGCAGGTCAAGCTGCTGAGATAGTCGGATTATCCAAAAGGGCTTTTATTGAATTGTTAGGAAAATATGGAGTTTCCGTTTTTAGTACATCTATTTCTGATTTACATTCCGATATAGCAAATGCCTGATATTGTTATATCAGATACAAGCACTCTGATTCTTTTTCGTAAGATTGATGAATTTAATCTTTTGCAAAAGGTATATGGAGAATTAATTACAACTCCTGAGATCGTGAAAGAATTTGGAGAAATTTTACCAGATTGGATTAAAATACAATCACCTAAGGATAAAAAGTATCAGGATTTCCTTAACACTCAAGTAGACTATGGAGAAGCAAGTGCTATTGCTTTAGCTTCCGAATTTGAAGATGTATTGCTTTTGTTGGACGATTTAAAAGCACGAAAACTTGCAACTCAATTAAAATTTAAGGTTACCGGAACACTTGGAGTTATTCATAAAGCCAAACAAATGGGAGTTATAGATAAAGTAAAACCTCTAATTGATAAACTAATGCTGACTGATTTTCGTGTATCTGATAATATTATCGAGGAGATTTTAAAATTGAATAACGAATAAAGATTGCCAGCCCCAATAATAATCGCATATATTTTATTAGGGTTGAAGAGATAATTTTAAAGGCATTGCTAATATTCAAGGTTTGTGTATTTTGATAGTGAAACCCTTAGAAACTCCCATACAAATTATATGCGAAACATCGGCAGCAAAAGACGACAAACTATAAATGATCAGCATATGACTAAAAAAGTAATCAGATTAATAAAAATGTGGATTTTATTCTGCTTCTTAATAATTCCTGGTTTGAAAGCTCAAACGACAACAACATTAATTACAAATAAGTTTTTTAAGATTTATTCCATAGATCCAATTAAAGCAGTTGATTTTGCATTTTCGACTAATAAATGGTTTGAGCAAAAACAAGATGACGTATCCAATTTAAAAAGTAAACTTAAAAATTTAATAGACTCTTGCGGTGCTTACTGCAATTACGAAAAATTAACTGAGAGGACTGCTGGGCAGAGTTTAATCGTCATTACATATCTTATTAAGTATGAAAGGAAGCCTATAAGATTTACTTTTACTTTGTACAAAGCTGATAAATTCTGGCAAGTCAATAATTTTTCTTTTGATGAGAATTTAGGCAATGAACTTGAAGATGCTGCAAAATTGTATAGATTAAAAGAAAATCCTGAATAAAACAAAGCATTACTAAAATAGTAGAGATTAACCAAAAAATAGCCATGGGTAAACGAAAGGTTATACGGTCTATACTAAATTAGCAAAGTCAATTTCAGAATACATGAAAATACTCATCGTCCTTGCTCATCCGGATAAAAACAGCTTCAATCATGCGATAGCTCACACATGTCGTGATAGATTGGTTGCGAATGGACATACGGTTGCTTATCATGATTTATATGAAGAACGTTTTAATCCAATCATTGACCTGGCAGAAATACCGAAACAAGCCCAAATTGATGAAGTCATTCAATTGCATTGCGATGATTTGATGAGTAGTGACGGAATTATTATCATTCATCCCAATTGGTGGGGACAACCGCCTGCGATAATGAAAGGATGGATTGACAGAGTCATTCGGCCGGGCATAGCCTATGAATTTGCCGACGGAGATAATGGAGAAGGAATACCAATAGGATTATTAAAAGCTAAAGCCGGGCTCGTATTTAATACCTCAAATACGAGTGAGATTAGAGAAAATAACGTATTTAAAGACCCTCTTGAGACCATTTGGAAAAATTGCATCTTTGATCTTTGCGGAGTAAAGGAATTTGACAGAAAAATGTTTCGGATCGTCATAACGAGTGACTTAAAACAACGACAGCTTTGGTTGTCGGAGGTAGAAACGATGATAGATAAATATTTTAACCATGCCAAAAACCAGGAAAAAGAACACGGGTCCGCCAAATAAGCATAACAAAAACTCACTCGCATCAAGGCAGGAAAATGATAATAAAACGGAAAGCTCTTTAAAAGAAACCGTTCGTAAACCCGCAAAAAAGCAAAACGATATGGAGGCTTATCACCCGCACGGACACCATGAAGGAAGAAAATTAAAAGATTATGTTTTTGAGTTTATCATGTTATTTATTGCCATTACCGGCGGTTTCTTTATGGAGAATATGAGGGAACATATGGTGGACCGCCATAAGGAAATGACATATATGACCCGCTTGGTTCGGGATCTTAAAGATGACTCCATTACTATCCGGCGAATTATAAAAATAAATCAGGCACAAATGAAAGGCCTGGACAGTCTGATGGATTTGCTTGAAAACCCTGTATCTACTATGAATCCTGAAAGGTTTTACAACCTTACCATACAATATCTGAATAATTATAATGGATTTACTCCACGCGATATGACGATTACCCAATTAAAAAACTCAGGAGGATTAAGGCTTATCGAAAACAATTCGGTTTCGGACAGCATCATCAGTTATTATTCGACTATCGATCATTTCCACGAAATTAATGTAAAGTTGAATTACAGCTTTGTTGACGATACGTACAAACTGGAATTGCAATTTTTAGACTTCAGCGCCTATGCCAGAAATAAAAAATTGAGCGTACCGGATACCGATAAATTAAAAGAATTAAAAAATCGTTGCTTCGCTTTCAAACTCCAACTCGGATGGGATAACGTATGGTTAAAACAGGTTAATGAACAAGGTATTTCTTTACTAAAGTATGTAAAGGAGGAATACCGTGTTGAAGATTAGACCATAATCATGCCCCCAGCTCAACCGTATGTATCCGCTAACACTCATGAAAAAAGTTGTAACGCATTGGTTACTTATCTTGTGAAGTGAAAACTTAAATAAAGCAATTTGTTATTTAAGATTATTGACAAAAACTTAAATAAGCCATATCTTTGGTTAAAATATTATCATGAAAAATTTTAAATCAGGACAATATATTAGTCAAGGCTATTACAAAAGCTTTCAGCCTGAATTTATCAACAGACAATTGCATGTTGACAGCATGGAGGTCATGCAATTGTTGAGTCAGGCAGATAGAGAATTAGGGCGGTTGGATATGTATTCAAAATATATTCCAAACATTGACTTGTTTATTAGCATGCATGTTTTAAAAGAAGCTACACAAAGTAGTAAAATTGAGGGAACTCAAACTAACATGGATGAAGCACTATTAGATAAAGAAGATATTCCATTGGACAAAAGAGATGACTGGGAGGAAGTTCAAAACTATATTAAAGCAATGGAATGGGCCATTTCGGAATTAAAAAATTTGCCTTTTTCTTCAAGATTAATTCGGGAAACACACAAGGTACTTTTACAAGGAGTAAGAGGTGAAAAAAAACAACCGGGAGAGTTTCGAATCAGTCAAAATTGGATTGGAGGAGCAACAATTAATGATGCTGTATTTATTCCACCTGTACATACCTCTGTCCCGGAATTAATGAGTGATATTGAGAAATTCTTGCATAATGAGGAGATATTCTTACCGGAATTATTGAAAATAGGATTGGTACACTATCAATTTGAAACAATACATCCTTTTCTTGATGGGAATGGTAGAGTTGGGAGATTGCTAATTCCATTATATTTGGTAAGCAAAGGGATTCTGCAAAAACCAATTTTATATCTATCAGACTTCTTTGAGAAAAACAGAAACTTGTATTATGATAATCTCACAGTTGTCAGAGAGAAAAACGATCTAAACCAGTGGTATAAGTTTTTCCTGGTAGGTGTTATAGAGACAGCAAGAAAAGGCATTACTACTTTCGATAATATATTACAATTACAAAAAAATGTAGAAGTAAACCTGCAGGGATTAGGTAGTAGAGTTGCAAATGCAAAAAAAGTTGTTGATTCTTTATATAAACGGCCAGTGATAAACGCGGAAAAGGTTCATGAATTAGCTGATATATCTATGCCCTCATCATATAAACTAATTTCTGATCTAGAAAAGATGGATATCCTAAAAGAGGTAACAGGTGGACAACGAAGACGAATGTATGTTTTTGATAATTATCTTAAACTATTCCGATAAAAAGTGCCCAGTTGCTAATACAATAAAAAACTCACTCCAATTCCTATTGATATGAAAAAGAAAAAATGTTCCGCCCTTGTAATTTTTATCTTAAGCGCTTGTACTATTTACGGACAGAATACAACAAACGATAGTATCTGCATTGGTCCTGCCAAAGGAACGCTGGTTATTGTAGGCGGCGGAGGCAGAAGCGGCTCG
>DATBXH010000456.1:0-4181 GCA_036514375.1 Bacteroidales bacterium
AAGCATCTATTATAATTGCCAATGCAATCAACCCTACACCAATAAACAATAAGATCAGATCCCCAACCGGAACAGCAATAAAATTAGTAATAACACCGATTATCAAGGCAAGCCCAATGCCTATTGGAAATGCAACTGCCATACCTGCAATATCGATAGCTACAACGAGTAAAATATTTGCAAGGTTAAAAACCAACCCGCCGAGAATTGCGAGTCCAATATAAATAATAGCTGCTTGTCTTAAATCGAGTAAGAAACCCCTGCCAATTATTCCCATACTGCCCATGGTAAAGGCAAGTATCAAGGAAAGAAATAATACGCCTAATGAATAATCCCAATAGAAAAGTTGAAATGTCCATTCTTTTGAAGCTAATTTTTGTGTATTAGCCCAGGATCCCCAGCATAGCATGGTTACTATACAAAGCACCACAGCCCATAAGTAAGAGTTTATAACCATCATAAGTTTATTGTTTTATATAGGCTGAAACGTTTAAGCAAATAAATGAAAAAAAATTGGATTTAAGATGCAATGGACCGGATTTTTTAGGTAGAAGTGGAGTAAAATTTGTGTAGAATTGAATTTTTGTTGGATTAAGACTTTGCAGTTTTGCATTATAAAAGGCTATAAATAAAAGAGGCAGTATCAAAGATTTTTTAGTTGGCTTTTTTTATCCAAATTAAAAGGATTTATAAACTAGTAGGATATACTTTTTTAAAGGAGTTCTCATCATTAATCTTTTAGAAAGTTTACCTTAATAATTCAGACAATATACTGATTACCTCTTCCTTTTTCGCCTACACCTCTCTCATAATTCAGAATCAAAGGCTTATACATCCCTTTTTTTTCCTTCATACCCAATTATTTTAAAAATTGATTTAATTCGTCATACCCATATACTCTTCCCGATTGTATCCATTGGGTCAATTCAACCCTGCTAAAAAATAACTTACCGCCTTTCTTCATAAAAGGAATCTTTCCCTTGCTAACTTTTGTATAAATGGTTGAATTGCTTAATCCAGTCACTTCTCTTGCTAAGCTGATATCACCAATATCCCTTACCTGAATTGTATTAGCTCTCGAATTACTCCTTTCATTCAAAAGGTAATTCGCAAAATCGATCAAGTCGGAAAGTCGTATCTCGATCTTGATATTGTTATTCGCATTGAGGAATTCACGTAAATTCATGAAATTCATTTTACAGAATATATAGATTCTGGTAAAATTTTTCAAAAAGGAGAAGTCCTTGTAAAAATCTGATATTTAATTATTTAATTTTTGGTATTATGACTACCAAAATTTTGGATGGATTTATTAACTTCGAACCGTGGAGGTTATATACAATAAAATATACAAACAAAAAAGCCGTTCAATAATTTTATTGAACGGCCTATGTTTATTCGTAGCGCGGGGCAGGATTGAACTGCCGACCTCATGATTATGAATCATGCGCTCTAACCAGCTGAGCTACCGCGCCATTATGTTTAAGAACTTACTTGTATCTAAATCATTAATAAATTTAAGAACCATAAGGTATTTCTCAGTGCCGACCTTCCCGATCTGTATCGGGGCACTCTAATCAGCTGAGCTGTCGCGCCATTATTTTTGTGGGTGCAAAGATAGTATTTTATTCACTTATACAAATGTTGTTGTTATTTTTTTATTTCAAATCTTAAAATTTAGCCTTTAAAAGAAAAAAGCGATCATTTGCATTCATTTCTATTTTTCTTATATTGCGCCATAACTTAACACTATTTCAAGATTACATGAAAATAAAATTTACTCTCGAATATCCCATGAATTGTTCTCCACTTGTGCTTTATCCACGTTTAAGCACTCCTGGTGGATTATCTGAATGGTTTGCGGATGATGTGAATGTTGAGGGTAAGTTTTATGTTTTTTATTGGGATGGTTCGGAACAAAAGGCTGAATTACAGTTACGGAGAGAAAACTACTTTGTACGCTTTCGATGGATTGATGATCCCCAGGAGAATACATTTTTTGAATTCAGAATTGTGTCAGATGAGCTAACCGGCGATATTTCCCTTTTGATAACTGATTATGCCGAAGAAGATGAAAAGGGAGATGCTATTGATCTTTGGAATTCGCAGGTATCGACCCTGAAACATTGCGTTGGTGTTTAAAATAATCTTAACTTTACAGTCGTTTTCCAAAAGTTATTATCAAACAAGGAAGTTGTGAAGCGATTATATAAATTTATTATAGCCTCATTTTTAGGGCCTTTCTTTTTAACCTTTTTTATTGTCATCTTCCTCTTGCTGATGCAATTCTTGTGGAGGTATATTGAGGATTTGGCAGGAAAGGGGTTAGAGTTCTCTGTTATTGCAGAGCTGATGTTTTATGTGTCTTCAAGTTTAGTGCCGATGGCACTTCCGTTAGCCATTTTGCTGGCATCCCTGATGACCATGGGTAATTTGGGTGAAAATTACGAACTTACTGCAATGAAGGCTTCCGGAATCTCCTTGCCAAGAATTGTAGCTCCATTGGTGGTTTTCAGTGTATTATTGGCCATTTTTGCTTTTTTCTTTTCCAATTATGTACTTCCTGTTACTAACAAGAAAATGACCTCACTGCTTTGGGACATTACCAATTCGAAACCCGAATTGCAGATTAAAGAAGGCATTTTTAACAATGGGTTAAGTAATTACAGTATCCGTGTAGGTAAGAAAGATTATAAGACTAACATGTTGTATCAGATTAAGATATATGACCATACTGCTGGTAACGGTAATACGGCTGTATATCTTGCAGATTCAGGCTATATCTACAAGACTGCTGATAAAAAGTTTTTGTTTATTACGCTTTTTAATGGGTATAACTATAGTGAGGCTTCTTCACAACCCCGATCCGGTTATCAGACATATCCTTTCCGGCGTGATAAGTTTGAGAAGGAAGTGTTCCGGGTTCCTCTTGATGAATTTGGCCTGAAACGGACAGATGAAAATTTGTTTAATAATAACCAGCGAATGATGAGTTTACGTCAACTCAGACTGTTTGTCGACTCATTTGATCGCGATATAAAGTTTTTATCAAATAATCTTTACAGGACTATTTCGAGTACAAATGTTATGCGTTATAAACCGAATGCGGTAAAAATGCTTAAAGATACAGCGAAAAAGGATACCATTAAGTACAGACCTTTTGAAACTGCCTTTAATCAATTATCCGTATCAGAGAGAAATAGCATCATCAACGAAGCGTTGTCTTTTGCCCGCGATTCCAAAACAACCATCACAAATTCGTCTTTTAGTCTTGATGATAAGCAAACGCGGCTGCATAGGTATGAAATAGAGTGGTGGCGGAAATTTACATTATCAGCAGGATGTCTGATATTCTTTTTTATCGGGGCACCGTTGGGGGCTATCATACGCAAAGGTGGGTTGGGAATGCCGGTGGTTATTTCGGTTCTGTTTTTTGTATTGTATTACATTATCTCTATTACCGGAGAAAAATTCGCACGCGAAGGCATGGTAACTGCCGCAGTTGGTATGTGGCTATCAGCCATGATATTGCTTCCGACGGGAATATTTCTTACGCATAAGGCAACCCATGATTCATCTATATTTAATATCGATACATATCTGAACTACTGGAAGAATCTGAGGAAAAAGCTTCGGCTGAGAAAGTCATTAGAATCGATTTGATGAATATCTTACTGTTGTGCAATAAATCGCCTTATCCTTCAAAGGACGGAGGATCTATTGCCACATCGGCAATGTCGGAAGGATTTGCCAAACATGGACATAAAGTTTCCATCCTGGCCATCAATACACCTAAACATCATACTAATGAAGCTGAAATAAAATCTTTTTTACCTGAAAATGTTGATATTAAACTTATTGATGTAAACACCAAGCTAAATATTTTCAGGTTTTTCAGAAATTTATTCTTTTCAGATATTCCCTATAATGCTGAGCGCTTTTATTCCAAGAATTTGGAAAATGAGCTTGTTGAACTTCTTAAGGCGTCTATCTTTGATGTTATCCAGATCGAAGGACTTTATATGTCTTTTTATGTGCCCAAAATACGTGAGTATTCGAAAGCATTTGTCAGTTACAGGGCGCATAACATTGAGTCGGATATTTGGTTTCGGTCATTTTCTGGAGAAAGGAATTTGCTAAAAAAGTGGTATGTAAACATCTTGTACAGGCGTTTAAAAAAG
>DATBXH010000457.1:0-3282 GCA_036514375.1 Bacteroidales bacterium
AGCTAAAACCTTTCTCAGCATTACTGCCCGTTTTCCCGAAAACATGGTCACTAATAAATCGTAATGGTCAATATCGTCACCACGAACAACCAATCCGGCCTCTTCATTCGGTGAAACAGGTACGAAACTGATTTTGGCTGAAGCTGTCATCGTAAAAGATGTCTGCCGTCTGCCAACAAATGCAGGCGAGTCTTTATCTTTTAAACTTATTTTTGATCCCTTTAACCTTAAGAAACCCTTTTTTTCCGTCAGCGACCAATCGGCAGCATAAGGATTCCTGAGAAAATTCCAGCACAATCGCAAATCATCGCTGGCAAAATCATCACGCACAGGTTCTTTCTCCCACAAATGTTTAGGAAGATTCGGACAGAGATATACACTGTCTACAATGCCATTGGTTCCGACCTTGGGCCATCCGGCGGCATCCCATGTAACCGGAGCCAGAAACGCTTCTCTTCCCAGGTGATGGAAACGTCCGCCTTTGGGTCTGATGCCAAGGCATACCAGCCACCAGCTGCTGTCTTTAAGCTGAACCAGATCAGCATGTCCTATGGCTTGAAATGGATTTCCGGGGTAATCTTTATGTGAGATAACAGGATTTCTCGGGCTGGCTTCATATGGTCCCCAGGGCGATTTACTTCTTTGAATGATTTCCCTGTGCTCATAACCTGTTCCACCTTCGGCAGACATCAGGTAATAATAACCATTAATCTTGTATAAATGGGGACCTTCGGGACTAGAGCCGTCAAGTCCGCTAGCTATCACTACCGGCTCTTTATTAAATTTTCCGGTTTCCAGATTCAGTGTCGTTAGCATAAACTGGTGGTTGCTATTCGGAAAAACGTAATACGCACTGTCGTTTGCGAATAACAGAGACGGATCCACCGCCCAGTTATTCACCCAGTGGGGCTCCGACCAGGGGCCGGCCGGGTTGGTGGCTGTAACATAAAATGCACCCTGAGTACCTTGCCCACCATAGTTAGTGCAAGTTACAAAGAAAGTACTGTTGTAATAGCGAATAGTAGGAGCGTAGTTACCCCCGGAAGTATTGGCGCCTTTAAGCGGGCAATTGCCTGCGCGCGAGAGTACATGCCCTATTTGTTTCCAATGTATCAGGTCTTTGCTGTGATAAATAGGTAACCCCGGAAAATACTCGAAAGTGGATGTAACCAGGTAAAAATCATCGCCAACACGGCAAATGCTGGGATCAGGATTCATACCGGTAATGACAGGATTTTTAAACGTTGTTTGACCAATGATATTACCTGTCAAAACAACAATAAAAAAGACAATTAATAAATTATTTTTCAATGTCATGGATTATCAAATTCTAAATTTAAGGACTTAATTTAAAGTAAACCGGTATTAAATGGTCTCATCTGATAACTGCGAACCTTTTGGTCGATGTAATTTGACTTTTCTTCACCGACAACAAATAAAATCCTCCGGAAAGAGATGACAAATTTATATCGATTGGTGAATGTCCGTCATAATTTACAACAGAGGTCCTGATTTGTCGACCTTCCTGATCAAATATAATAATCTGCGTAGGTTCTGCAACAATCGAACTCATACTTACATACAATTTATCATAAACAGGATTAGGAAAAATCTTTATGTCATCGGCCTGGTTTTTGAATTCCTTAATCCCGGTTGTTGTAGTTGATTGCAATAAAACCGCTGTTGTAGAAAGCGCTGGTACTGAAATGTTAAATGAATTTGAGCTGACCCTTACCGAATTTTTCTTCAAGGCATTGTCTGTATTTGATTTGAATGTTTCGGTTGACGGTAATGATGACAATTGTAAAGTTGCGTAACTACTATCGGCGATTGAAATGTTACTGAGATTTACTGTTACATTACGCGTAGAACTCATATCACGGTTCACAATAATAACAGTCATCGAATCGACATTATCGTTCACCGTCGTGTAAGCCGAAACTGTGTTTTCAAGAGAAGAAGTGCTTGAAACGCTGTATTTTTTTTCATACCGGCTATATAGGTGCAACGTTTCCCACATGCCGGTGACCCACGTCCATGGGGTAAAATATTCAACACCATTGTTTGCAAAAGTTCCAAGATGAGAACCATATACGACGGATGCAACATTCGGGTCGGAAGAAGCGGGGCTCCATTCGCTGATCCCAGGAGTGATGCCGTTATTTGGTCCGAAATATTCTGTCAGCCAATTGTTGATACGTTTGAAAATGTATTCTTTAGTTTGCGAATTATCCCAACCTCCATTGATGGTTTTCAAACCATTAGCTCCCGGATAATCATAAGTTGTATCGTAATACATCCGGTGTAGTTGCAGTGCATCAATATCCCCATTTTTAGCGTACGGATAATTGTGGAGGTCCACCACGTCGAGCACCCTGACACCCGATGCTTTTTCTTCGTCCGCGCATCTTTTGATAAAATATTCAAGCCAGCAGTAGTATTTCCCGTTTATTGTTATACCCTGGCTCCCCCACTTATACCATTGCCATTCACTGGTAGTAACCGGCCCGCAAATTTTAATTCCAGGGAATAAAGCTTTGGCTTTTTTGGCCACCTCAATAAAACGATCCATAAAATCCGAGGCAGATATTAGAGTAGGCATCACATCGTCATGAGTTCCATCCCACACGTCCGGTTCATTATCCATGTTCCAGTAAAGAAACTGATTCTTATTCAATCCAAGACCATTCGTACCAAACCAGTGGTTAAGAATAGCGACGGTCGAATCTGAAGGCCATGGTTCGGTATAAAGATTAACATCACCCTCTTTCAAAGCTTTTGTTGCCCCTTTCGCCGTATCCGGGATACCACCTCCGGCCAGGTTTTGATTGACGCCGGACCAATATTTTGACTGATTAAAACCCCAATCATTAAAATTGTAGTTTGTACTTGATGCTGTCCTGCCAATTAATTGAAATGCCCACATCACTTTCATATCTGGAAAGTCACTGGCAATCTGCTGAGATGTTGCGTCCCAGTCACAACCATAAACGTTGTTATACCAATCGGGGTGGCTTGTTATTTTTTTGCGCCAGTTATATTTGGTTGCATTATTACCACCGTTCATACGGACAAAAAGCAAACCGGCATCCTTATAAAATTGAGCCGACTGGTCAAAAGTGTTATTTCTTCCATAGATGTATGGGGATACGGCATGCTTGTTCTGAGTAGCATTAACAGTTACAGTAACATTCTGTGTAAATGCTGTATTCAACGAGCTGCACAACATTATCCCTATGAAATATCTTTTTATCTTACGTTGTTTCATATTAGAATAGCCTT
>DATBXH010000458.1:0-11047 GCA_036514375.1 Bacteroidales bacterium
CATTGATGCATGGCATACCAGGCAATGGGACAGGCGATGATGAAAGCAATAGTCACCCATTTAATGAAATCTTTATTGAGCATGAGCAGAACTTCAGAAATAAGCGCACCGTTTACTTTGCGGATCCCTATTTCTTTGGAATATTGTTTAATTATGAATAGCAGAATACCCCATAAACCAATACATGAAATCAGGATAGCCATAATTGAAAAAAACATGATCTGGTCCCGTAATTTTTTTTCATTGTTGTATAAATTATCAAAATCGTCGTCCAGAAAATGGCGTTGATAAGGGAAATCAGGATTTATCTTCGTAACGGTGCTTTCAATAAATTGAAGCGTATTAATCATATTGTTCGGATGAATTCGAATAAACAGATATCTCATTTTATCATATCCTAATTTCGGAATCAGCATTAAAGGGCCTATTTTTTCATTTAATGGTTTGAAATTAAAATCATCAATAATTCCAATTATTGGGACTTTGACATCCTCATTATCGGAAAGGATTTTGTACATAGCGCTGCCCTTTGGTGAAACCATTTTAGCAAAAGTTTCATTAATAACTACACCGAGTTTTTCATCCTGAAAATAGCTACCTTCTTTCATTATAATGCCAAAGGTTTTTTGAAAGTCTTTATCCGTTTCAATAAAGGTGATTTGTGGATTAGAATCGTCAGGTTTGCCTTCCCAATTCCAGCCTCCACCATTCCAGTATATTCCAATTGGAGACCTTGAAGCTAAAGAGGAACTTAATATTGCCGGATTTCTGTCGATTTCTTTTTTTAGTAAATCATATTTCTCTTCTAAATTTCCGTTGAGGTCGACATACAATATTTGTTCTTTGTTAAACCCCAGATCTTTGTTTTTAAGATAATTAACTTGTTTTTGGATAACGAATAAACAGATTAAAAGAGCAATAGAAATACAAAACTGCAACGATATAAAAGCATATCTAAGTTTTTTAATACTAATTTTTTCGCTTATTTTTTCTTTTAATGAATTTTGTAAAGAAATAGCTTTTATGGTAAGTCCCGGAATTAAGCCCGACAAAAAGGCTATTGCTAAGCCAACAATGGTAATAATGCAAACTGAATTTACGGAAATTACCTGATTATTTGATGAAGATTTCCCAATCAGATTCTTCATATAATCGACACTAAGATATGTCATAAACAGTGCCGCAACAATGGCAATAGAAACGTATATGATTGCCTCCTCAATTAATTCTTTATATATATGGATATTCTTGGCGCCATTAATCTTTTTTACGCCATATTCTTTAATTCTTTTAAAAGCTTCTGCAATCTGAAGATTAATAAAATTGATGCAAATCAGGATGGTAATAACAGAAGCGATCAGTATCATCATATTTATTGATTTCTGGTGCCTGTATTTATCGAGATATAAATTTTTAAAGGGGTAAAGCTGTGCCTGAGCGTTGGAGCCTGGGTTGGATTGTTTAATACGTCCTGTCAATCTTTTATTCACTTCGGCAAAAGAAGAATGTTCATTCAATAAAACATAGCCGGAAAAACTTAAATTATACCATGTGTTTAAGTAGTCTTTATTTTTAATCTTTTCTAATAATTTGACGGGCATCCAAAAATCGAAACGTATGGAAGAATTTTTAGGGATATCAATAAATACAGCGATGACAGTGGCCTGTTCTTTATTATTTATTTTTATTCGATCTCCTATTGGATTTTGCGAACCAAAATACTTCGCAGCCATCTTTTTACTTATGGCTATAACGTTATTCTGGTCCGGATTTGATATAATGTTTCCTTTAAGAATTGGGAAGGATAGTATGTTAAACAAATTGGGCTCCGTCAGTTGTACTTTTTCATAGTATTTCTGGTTTTTAAACGACATTAACATGGTTATTTTGCTATTATATATTAATGCCGCATCTTTTACTTCCGGATATTCTTTACGTAAGGCATCAGGTAAAGCAGGCACTGTTTCGTTGCTCGCGTCATCAGGTTCGTAGGTGTAAATGCAATAAATGTTATCGATATTCTTGTGAAACTGATTATAACTCAATTCATCGCGAATGAAAAAAATAATATAAAACAGAACTGCGAAACCAAACGAAAGACCGATTAGGTTTATAATTGTTGATTGTTTAAGTTTTAATATTTTACTTCGTATTATTGAATTGAAAATAAAATGTTTCATAGTTTGTTTTTTTATTAGATCCCATTATTCATATCTTAAACTCTCCACCGGATTCTTTATCGCAGCTCTCCAACTTTGCCAGCTTACTGTCAGCAAAGCTACTGCTACAGCCGTTAATCCTGCCAGGACAAATACCCACCAACTTAACGCCGTCTTGTAAGCAAAGTTTTGCAACCACTTATTCATAACATACCAGGCAATGGGACAGGCGATGACGAAAGCAACGGCAACCCATTTGATGAAGTCCTGATTTAGCATAGCTAGAATTTCTGTAACACGGGCACCGTTTACTTTTCGGATGCCGATTTCTTTGGTACGCTGTTGGCAGGCAAACAACGAAATTGCCAGAATGCCCATGCAGCAGATAACAATAGCGCTAACTGCAAATAACGAAAAGGTACGGCGAAAACGGAGCTCCGCCTGGTACATGTTTTCAACTGCCTGATCGAGAAAGCTTATTTCGACCGGGGCATCCGGTGAAAGTTTTGTTGTTTCTGATTTTATTTCTGTCAACGTTTTGTGCAATGAACTAAAATCGTTAGTTTGAAGGTTCACCATACAGTATGAGGCAGAAGAGCCATTCCGGATAGCTAATGGTACAATAGGTTGGTTTATCGGTTTGTGATGAAAATCTTTAATTACGCCTGCAATTTCCATAAATTCTCCATTAAACCCTCTTATTTTAACACCAACAGGCGATGTCAAACCGAATGTCTTTATAAAAGACTCATTTACTACTATTTTAGCTGCATCGGTAGCTAGCTTATCGGAATAAAAACGCCCTTCTGTTGTGTTTAAACCCATTATTCCAAAAAAGGCAGAATCGGCGCAGAATGTGTCGAACCAGATTTCTTTTTTTGATCCGTTTATTTCCAACTGAGTTCCCCAACACGAAATGGTTTTGCCGGGATAATATTGAGAAAACGAAATCATCTTCGTATTGGGTATAGCCTGTAAGAAGTCTCTGAGGACCTCTTTTTTCTTATATAATTCCTCTGTAAGTTTTATCCCAATGGTGTTGTTTTGCTTAAAACCCATGTTACTGCCAAAGTTGACCTGTTTCTGAACCAAAATGGTAAAGGCAATTAGTACAATGGCGATAACAAACTGCAAGGTTACAAGTATACCCCTTAGCATCGAACGTTGGGAATGATGATTAATGGATTTTTTTAGGTTATCGAGGGCTTTTGACGATGATATTCCCAATGCAGGAATTATGCTAAACGTTATGCTTAAAAAGAATGTAGCAAGGATGGCTACCAGCAGGAACGACGGAGAAAACACTAAGCTATTACTAAAGCTGATTCCTGTATAGTTTTGTATAAACGGAATTGCTGTTTTAACTATGATAAGCCCTATTATAAATGATGAAAAAAATACAAGCAATGCCTCGGAAAGTATCTGACGAATAATGGTTGAACGTTTTGCTCCAATAATTTTCATAACCCCTGTTTGTTTGATCTTATCGATCCACTGCGAGGAGGCTATATTGATAAAATTAACAAGAGCTATGAAAAGAACCAGTACTGCAACCATTAACAAAATCATGATTCCCGATTTGCTACCACAACGCAGGTAATTGCCATCGAATAACTTAAATTTGGAAAAATAGATAGACTTAAAAGGGATTGGTGTTATGTTGGCATAATTCTTTTGTTCGTTTTGCGGAATAACAGATAAAATACGTTTGGCTGTTTCCTTTGGATTAGTTCCTTCTTTTAAAAGAAGGAATGTCTGGAAACTGTTCCACCCCCAGAGGGTAAACTCGCCTTCATTAGGTTCTATAATTTTCCGGGTATTTATGGACGTAACCGCATTAAACGAGAGACAAGAATTTTCCTGAGGAACTTTAATTACCGCTTTAACTGTAAGCTCTTTCCCATTGTTATATTTAATGGTTTTGCCAACAGCCCGGCTTTCTCCAAAAAGTTTTTTAGCCAGGGAATTCGTAATTATTATTGACAGGGGCTCATTAAGAGCACTTTCGAGGTTTCCTTCCAATGCTTGATAGGTAAAAAGTTTAAAAAAATCCTTGTCGGCAAACAGGATATCGGAATTAATGGGTTCGTTATTACCTGCTTGAAATACCGGTGTTTCCCATGACCCTGCTATCCGTACGGTAGCCTCAATGCCTGGGACGCCCTGATCGATAGTTTCTTTAAGAATAGCGGGAGTATAGAGCTTATTATTAAGCTCACCATAGAAATAAATCCGATCTCCATTTTTATGGAAGTTATCTGTTGTTAGTTCGCTATAACAATAACCGGAAAGTATAATTACCAGGGCTAGACTAATAGCTAGTCCCACCAGGTTAATTAGGTTGATAACCGGTTTCCGGATAAAATTGCGAACTGTCGATTTAAGCGCACGTTTCATTACAAATAATTTTAGTAAGAGAAAAAGTTACTCATACCTCAAACTCTCCACCGGATTTCTTGTTGAAGCTCTCCAACTTTGCCAACTTACAGTCAGTATTGCTACTGTTACAGCCGTTAATCCTGCCAGGACAAATACCCACCAACTTAACGCCGTCTTGTAAGCAAATTTTTCAAGCCATTGATGCATAGCATACCACGCAATGGGACAGGCGAGGATGAAGGCGATAGCAATCCATCGTATAAAATCATTATTAAGCAATACTAAAACTTCAGTAATCCTAGCCCCATTAACTTTTCGTATCCCAATCTCTTTAGTTCGTTTGAGAATCCTAAATACGGTTACCCCATACAACCCTGCAAAGCCAATAATGAATGCAATGACTGAGAATAAGCTAAACAGCTTTTGGAAAATAATATCCTTACGGTATTGCTTATCATAGAAACTGTCGAGAAAAAAATAATCACAAGGATTGTTTGGGAAAACAGCTTTATAAGTTGATTCAGCATTGGCAATGGATTCTTTTATGTTCCTTGTATCGAGCTTTACCATAATATAGTTGTAGTTATTCTCGTGAAGCTTGGTATACAAAATCATTGGTTCCGGTATAATGTGAAGCGATTGTTGGTGAAAACTTTGAGTAACTCCTATAATGGTAACTTCCCGCCCATTCCAAACTAGTTTTTTTTGAATGGCTTCATCGGCGTTTTTTAGTCCAAGCTCTTTCACAGCTTCTTGGTTAATGATGATATTCTGATCGTCGCTTTGTATATTGTCGGAAAAGTCCTGGCCGGCAGCAAGCTTCGTCCCATAGAAATTGAGATAGTTAGGATAAACACGTCCCACCCTGAAATAGGTATTGCTGTCTTCTTCTTCTTTTAATTTCGGTCCTCCATTCCCATACCCAAACCGCTCACCAGGGATGCTAACTGCCGCCGTTACATCTTTAATACCAGCATGTTTTAGCATTTCAACCCTAAAGGTTGCAAGTTTATCTTCAAATTGTTTTCCAAGCCCAACTCTTGGCGCATTTAATACGAGTATCTGTTCTTTTTGAAACCCCAAATCGACTGACTGAATATACCGAAGTTGTTTGTTTACGCCAATTACTCCGGCTATTAAAACTATAATTATAGCGAATTGAAGAACAACAAGTCCATTGCGGAAGGCTGACATTGAAATTGAAGAATCATTAAAAACGAATCGTACAAATGGTTTGATTTTTAAGCTAAAAAAGACAGATAGGCCGCCAGGTAAAATAATCCCGACAAGTAAAACGAAACAAGGTAAAACCCAAAAAACAAAATTGTTCAGAACAGAAGATGAAAAAAACATCGTTCGGGTGTACCATCCAAAAATAGTTACGATAAGGGCAATGGCAATTATTATGCTGAAAAGGTTATAGAGTGTCGACTCTGTAAAAAACTGACGAATTAAATGTAAACGTCCCGCTCCTATAGTTTTTCTAACACCAATCTCTTTAATGCGTTCTGTCGATTTAGCCGTAATGAGGTTGATGTAATTCATCCATGCAATGCAGAGGATTAGGAGTGCTATGACTTGCAAAAAATAAACCATCCGTTCATTACCGAATTTCAGTGAGTCAGGTTTTGATGTAAAATCAGATGTATTTAGGTAAGCTTCGCTCACAGGCTGAAGTTTCCAAGTGCAGTTTGACTGGTTAACCGCCCTGTTCTTCTTTAAATAAGCGGAAGTTAATTTAGATTCAACAATCCTCGGGTCAGCGCCTTTTTTCAATAATAAATAGGTAAAAAATGAGTGGTTGTTCCAGGCATCTTTGGCATTCATTATCCATGGAAAAGTGTTCAGCGAGAAAAGTAAATCAAAGCTAAGATGTGAGTTTCCTGGAATGTCTTTGAATACGCCACTAATGGTCATTCGGTACCGGCCATCAACCTTCATTACTTTTCCAACCGGGCTTCCTGAACCAAAAAGTTTATTTGTCAAACTGGTTGAAATTACAACCGTGCCAGGTTTTTTCAGCACCATATCAGGATCACCCTCTTTTAATGGGAATGAGAAAAGTTTAAAAAACATCTCATCGGCATAAAAATAATCTCCAACTGTAACAGCTGTTTTATCTTCATTCTTTTCGTCGGCTACTACAATTTTTTCCATAGGCAAAAGCCGAACGTAGCTTTCAACTTCAGGAATTTCGGCCAATGCAACCGGTCCTTGCGGAGCGTAACTGTATGGGCTTTTATATGGATCTTTGCCACCTATCCTTGCTGTTACGGCAATTCGGTATAATTCCTTTCCATGTTGGTGAAAACTGTCATAGTTCTTTTCATAGAAAACATATGAATAAAGTAGGAACGACGATGCCAGTCCAGCCGAAAGGCCTATAATGATCACCAGCGAGTAACCTTTTTGGTGTAAGATGTAACTTAAAGCTTGTTTGATGTTAATTTTCCACATGGCTGTCTGTTTTAATTCGATTACTTATTCATACCTCAAACTCTCCACCGGATTTCTCGTCGCAGCTCTCCAACTTTGCCAACTTACAGTCAGTATTGCTACTGCTACAGCCGTTAATCCTGCCAGGACAAATACCCACCAACTCAACTCCGTTTTATAAGCAAAGTTTTGCAGCCATTGGTGCATGGCATAATATGCAATAGGACAGGCGATAATAAAAGCAACAGCTACCCATTTAATGAAAGTCGTGTTGAGCATGAGAAGAACTTCGGAAACACGGGCACCATTCACTTTGCGGATGCCGATTTCCTTAGTCCGTTTTATCAGGTTGACTGAAACATAGCCGAATAAACCGATGAGACACAGAAAAATGGCTAAGAATGAGAAAAAGGTTATGGTTTTTGCCTGATTTCTTTCCTTGTCATAGAACGACACGATTCTGTCATTCAATAATTGATAATCAAAGAAAGCCGTAGGCAGTATTTCTTTCCATATTTTGTGGGCCGTATTAATGACTTCCTTATCATTTCCATCCGAGCGGACTGCTAATTCATAACAGCCATTGTCATTCATCTTTAAAATAATTAACGGAGTAATGGGTTTATGAAAGGAATGAACATGAAAGTCCTTCACAATACCACATACCCGGAAAGAACCCAGTTGATCGCCGGCTTTAACTTTGTATTTTTTCGATGCCGATTCATTGATGATAATTGCATTCGATTTATCGCCGGTATTATAATAGAAGCTATGACCGTCCTGAACGGGTATTTGTAAAAGCTCAATCAGATTGTTCCCGACGAAAAGCCCTTCTTCTTTAATGGGTTCGGAGTTGTTATCGTTTCCTAACGCCAGCCTGATAAAACCTGTGGTTGGCGGGGTAAAAGCCGAGGTGGCAACCTTTATAACATGCGGATTGCTTTCAAGCTTTGATCTTATCACATCTATTTTGCTTTTCAGTTCCTGGTTATTCAGTTTAAATATGACAACATGGTTACTGTTGAACCCCTGGCTTTTATTTTCCGAGTACCACACCTGCTTTTCAACGATAATTGCTGAAATAGAAAGAAGAATAAATACCGAGAACTGAAGCATAATAATGACACCCGATGGTATTAATCGGCCATTGTTTTGTGATCCGGTTAAGGGTTTAAATAAATTAACGGGTTTGAGTCTTGCCATGTAGAAACTGACATAACTCCCTCCGGACAATCCCGTGATAAGGGTTATCAGGAGAATTGCCCCGAGATATGCCGGATTAAAAAGAAGCCGGATATCAATATTCTTGTCAAAGAACTGATTGAAAAGAGGAATGATCAATTGTACAAACAGCAAGGCCACAAACAGACTCAGCAGGGTTATCACTAGAGAATGAACGTATGTTTTCAAAGCAATTTGACCGGATGATGCGCCGATGACTTTACGACACGCTAATTCCCTGAGCTGCGACCTGGTCTCTGCTGTTGAAAGCAGGATGTAATTAAACCATGCTGTCAGCAAAATTAACAAGGCTATGCCTTCAAAAATCCGTATCGTTCTCAGGTTGCTGATCCGAAGAGGTTCATAATTCCATAATTCTCCCGAATGAAAATACATCCTGGTAAAAGGTTGTAGTGAAATCTTTTTCCCTTTGTTATCTCCGTCTTCTGTTTTGCAGAGCACTGTAGCTTTATTTTCCAATAATGCTGAGCTGATATTGCCCGGTATCAAAACAAATGTCTGAAATCCTCTTTGTTTCCAACCGTTTATAACTTCATCGGGGTTAGATTTCGCTCCTGTGGTAAACAGCATGGTTTGATTTGGCAGACAATAGCCGGCAAGTTGAATATTCCCGATAATCTCCGATTGAAAGGATGAATTTGAAGGGAATCGTTTAAATATTCCGGAGACATTACACAGTACAGGCTGGCCTGACATGGTAACTTCCAGCGGCTTTCCAACGGGATCGTTATTACCAAAGTATTTTTGGGCGGCTTTATCAGAGATAACAACATCATTGGTGTTTTGAAACAATAATCTTGGGTTGCCGGCAATTATAGGAATATCCAGGACTGAAAAGATAGAAGAATCAGCAAGCAGAAAATTATCTTCTTTGATCAGTTCCTCATTGCATTTTATCAGTGTATTTGACACACTGTAGATCCGGAAAACATTTTTTATCTCAGGGATGCCCGATTTAAAGCTCTCTCCCATGATATATGGCGTGGAGCAGTCCTTTTCATAGACAACACGGTAGACCTTTCCACTGTTTTTATGATACTTATCAAACGAATATTCATGAAGAATAAACATCAGCATGAGAATAACGCTTCCCAGGCCAATTCCCAGACCGATAACTTGTACGGAAGTAATCAATTTATTGGTCGCCATTTGGCGGAAGGACTGTTTAATGTTGTTTAGTAACATTCGTTTATCAGTTAATTATTCATACCTCAAACTCTTCACCGGTTTTTTGGTTGCTGCTTTGTATGACTGACAGCTTACTGTCAGCAAAGCTACTGCTACAGCCGTTAATCCTGCCAGGGCAAACATCCACCAGCTTAGCTCCGTCTTATAGGCAAAGTTTTGCAACCACTTGTGCATGGCATAATATGCAATGGGGCATGCAATAACAAAAGCAATAGTTACCCATTTGATAAAGTCTTTATTCAACATGGTCATTACCTCTGCAATTCTGGCACCGTTTACCTTGCGGGTTCCAATTTCTTTGGTGCGTCTTGCAATAAAAAAAGAAGATAACCCATATAGCCCAAGGCAGGAAATTAGTAAGGCAACTATAGACAAGCTTCGTATTATGCTTTGTTGCTTTTCTTCCTGGATATACTGCTTTTCAAAATTTTTATCGACAAATTGATATTCAAAAGGCACATCTTTAAGATTCTTAGTCCATATGGCTTGGACTATATTTATATCTGCCGGTACTAACTTAATAAACAGATTGGCAGCTGTGGTATCGTTAAAACGGAAAGCTAAAGGTTCAATTTTATTATGTAACGAAGCAAAATGAAAATCATTCACAACTCCTATTATCCGCAAGTTTGTTTTTTCAAAAATGGTTTGTCCTATCGGTTGTTTCCAGCCCATGGCTTTCACATATGCGGAATTCACAATAGCGCTTTCTTTATAATCGGCCGGAAATTCCTTTGAAAAGTTTCGCCCTAATGAAAGTTTAATATCAAATAGCTTAAGATATTTATCGTCGATTTCCGGCATATTTAAGACAAATTGAACATCTTGTCCATTGGCTGTTTTTGTTGAATATAAAGACTTTATCCATTCTCCTGTAGAGCCTAACTGCGTTCCTCCTCCTCCTGTGGCTATTTTATCAACCTTGGGATTGCTCATTAATTCCTGCTTTAAATGAAATAAATTGCTGGAATTGACATTTTTAAAACCAAGATTAATAGCAATGATCTGGTTTTGGTCAAATCCTAAAGGGGTGTTTTTCATAAAACGGAGTTGTTTGTTGAAGATAAGGATAATGCAGATCAAAGCAATTGATATAACAAACTGAAAGATAACCAGCGCTCGGCTTAAACTACTAAATCCCTTGTTTTTAGGCGCATTCTTTGCTTTTAAAAGTTTAAATTGGTAAACAGCTGGATAAATTCCTGAAATAAACCCTATTAAAAATATGATAATTACCAGGGCTAAAACAATTGAAGGATGTGCCAGCGCATAATAATTAAAATCTTTATAGGTTAGATAGTTAAAAGCTGGAAACAACAACATTACTATAAATAGTGCAATTACTAACGAAAGAATAGTAGTAATTACTGATTCACCGAGTAATTGTGTAATTAAGTGCCATTTACCTGATCCCGTTATTTTCCTGATAGACATTTCTTTGTTGCGGGTAACAGCCCTTGCAATATTCAGGTTGATGTAATTGATGCAGGCAATAAGCAAGATTAATAAAGCAATAATAGAGAAAGCGTATACATTAACTTTATTTCCTTTAGGATTATCGCCCAGGTAACTAGTGTCAAAATGTGTTTGCTTGAGGGGTTGCAGGTTGTAACGGATGGAAATTCCTTTATAATCTCCGGTTA
>DATBXH010000459.1:0-12842 GCA_036514375.1 Bacteroidales bacterium
GTTTTAAATATTTTTTTCAATATCCTGACCAGTATATTTGGGGTCATTTCGTTTTCGATGGTCATTCCCTTTTTGGATGTACTTTTTGAGAAGAATCCGAAGATAGTTAGTTTAAAACCATTTGAGTTAACAATAGATGGAGTAAAAGATTATTTCAATTATTTTTTATCCAATCTGGTTCAAACTCATGGAAAAACTTCGGCCTTATTAGGTGTCTGTATTTTTGTGATTATCGCTGTTTTTTTTAAAACATTGACCTGGTACCTGGCCAATTACTTTTTAACGCCATTGCGTAATGGCGTAGTACGGGATATGCGTAACCAGATTTATTCAAAAATACTTAGCCTGCCTATCGGGTATTTTACTGAAACACGAAAAGGAGACGTTATGTCCCGAATGACCGGAGATGTTCAGGAAATAGAATGGTCAATCATGGCTTCTCTGGAAATGGCATTTCGTGAGCCCATTACAATTGTGGTAAGTTTAATTGGGTTACTTTATATAAGCCCTCAACTTACCTTATTTGTATTCGTTCTCTTACCTGTAGCAGGCACTATTATTGGGGTTATAGGCAAGAATTTAAAAAAGACCTCCATGAAAGGGCAAATTAAAATGGGAGAACTGATGTCCATTCTGGAAGAAACACTTGGAGGACTTCGGATCATCAAAGCATTCAATGCAGAGCCCAGGGCAAAAGAGAATTTTAACAAACAAAACAATGAGTATACTCACATTGCCAACCGAATTATGAGGAAGCGTTTCCTTGCCTCTCCTGTCAGCGAGTTCTTAGGAGTTTGCGTGGTGGTTGTGGTGCTGTGGTACGGGGGAAATATTGTTTTGTCCGGCAACCAATCATTGACTTCCGGTGCTTTAATGGGGTTTATAGCTATTTTTTATCAGATTGTTAATCCGGCAAAGAATTTTGCTCAGGCTTTTTACAATATCCAGAAAGGACGGGCTTCCCTCGACAGGGTAAATGCTATTCTGAATGCCGAAGATAAGATCGTTGAAAAACCTAATGCTACCCGCCTTAAAAAGTTCAACCATGAGATAGAATTCCGTGATGTAAGTTTTGCCTACAATAGTGAAAATGTTTTAAAAAATATTAATTTAAAAATAGAAAAAGGTAAATCGGTCGCCTTAGTGGGCCAGTCGGGTTCCGGTAAATCTACCATGGTTGATTTGATTCCCCGTTTCTATGATGTGCAGGAAGGAAATATTCTGATTGACGGAATTCCTGTAAGAGATATGAAAATTGCTGATCTCAGGAGTCTGATGGGGAATGTGAATCAGGAATCCATCCTTTTTAATGATTCCTTCTTTAATAATATAGCTTTTGGTGTTGAATCGGCTACGCTTGAGGAAGTGCAGGCTGCGGCTAAAATAGCGAATGCCCACGAATTTATTATGGCTACCGAAAAAGGATATGAAACCAATATTGGCGATAGAGGCAGCAAGCTTTCGGGTGGTCAGCGGCAACGGATGAGCATAGCCAGGGCTGTACTTAAAAATCCTCCTATCATGATCCTTGATGAGGCTACTTCTGCTCTTGATACGGAGTCCGAATTTCTTGTACAGGAAGCGTTGTTTAATCTGATGAAGAATCGAACGTCTATCGTTATTGCCCATCGACTTTCTACTATTAAGCATGCCGATGAAATCTGCGTATTACACGAGGGTGAAATTGTTGAGCGGGGTAAACATGAAGAGCTCCTTGAACTCAACGGATACTATAAGAAACTGTACGACCTGCAGATTTTTTAAATATTCCGGATAGTTTAGGCTGGTTCAGGGTCTCCTTCTGTTTCAATATCAAATTTGCCTTAAACACAGGATGCCGGATTAAACAGAAACGGTCGAAATTGGAAATCCATTCGACCGTTTCTGTTTAAATTTAGATGCTGTTACGCCAGTATACTTTCAATCTTCTTTAATTCTTCTTTTGAAAACTCAAGATTTTTCAAGGTCTTCAGATTATCATCGAGTTGTTCCGTGCTGCTGGCTCCGATTAAAACGGATGTAACTCTTTTATCTTTCAAAATCCATGCTAATGCCATCTGTGCGAGCGATTGTCCTCTCGATTCGGCAAGCTGGTTCAGGCTATTAATTCGGGTGAGTTTCTCCTCGGTTAACATTTCCGGTCGCAGGAATTGTCCTTTGCTTGCACGTGATCCGGCAGGTATTCCTTTCAAATATTTATTTGTTAACATTCCCTGGGCTAAAGGAGAGAATGCAATGCAACCAACACCGTTGTCTCCCAGAATATCTAATAATCCATCCTCCACCCAGCGCTCAAACATGGAGTATTTGGGTTGATGAATAAGACAAGGAGTGCCTAATTCTTTAAGAATCTGGATAGCTTGTTTTGCCTGGTCAGCTTTGTAGTTCGAAATTCCCACATACAATGCCTTTCCCTGACGGACAATCAGATCTAACGCTGCCATCGTTTCTTCTATCGGGGTTTCAGGATCAGGGCGATGAGAGTAAAAGATATCAACATACTCAAGCTGCATACGTTTTAAGCTCTGGTCTAAGCTCGATACCAAATATTTTTTTGATCCCCAGTCACCATAAGGACCTGCCCACATCAGATACCCTGCTTTGGTGGAGATGATCATTTCGTCGCGCAACCTGGTAAAATCTTTTTTCAGAATCTGGCCAAAAGTTTCTTCGGCTGAACCCGGAGGAGGGCCATAGTTGTTAGCCAGATCAAAATGGGTAATACCAACATCAAACGCCCTTCGCACCATTTTCCGGCAATTCTCAAAAACATCAACACCGCCAAAATTATGCCATAGACCAAGAGATATGGCTGGAAGTTTTATTCCGCTTTTCCCGCAGCGGTTATAAATCATTTGTTCGTACCTGTTTTCGGATGGGAGATAAGTCATATGTTTAGTTTTTAAAGAACGTAAATGTAGCAATAATTATAAAGTTTTGAGTTCTGTTGAAGAGAATTGACCCAATCATTTGCTTATATGTAATCTTCAGAAGAGAATGAACTAAATCATTTGATTTTATATAATCTGCGGAAGGGAATTGGATCAAATCATTTGATTTGATGTAATCTGCAGAAGAGGATTGGACTAAATCATTTGATTTGATGTAATCCGCAGAAGAGAATTGGACCAAATCATTTGATTTGATATAATATGCAGAAGAGAATTGCACCAAATCAGATGATTTGATGTAATCTGCAGAAGAGAATTGGACTAAATCATTTGATTTGATATAATCCGCAGAAGAGAATTGCACCAAATCATTTTTTTGAACACAATCCTCTGAAGAGAATTGCACTTAAACATCTGTTTGAACGCAATTCCCTGAAGAAGATTGTACCCAAACACGTGCGCAGGCATCATATGCAGAAGAGGATTACATCCAAACGGTAATAACTTGGTAAAAACTTTTCAAAAAGTTAATTTTATAATTAAGTTAATGCGACTATTTTTACAAGTGTCTAATTCACTATTAAATGAACAAGAAAATTAAGACAGCAAGGCTTTCTATCTTTTCAAATACATTCCTTATTATCATTAAGTTAATAGTCGGTTTAATCTCCGGTTCGGTAAGTATTATTTCGGAAGCCATACACTCATCCATGGATTTGCTTGCTGCCATTATCGCCTTCTTTTCTGTGAAGATTTCGGATACTCCTGCCGACAAAGAACATCCTTATGGTCATGGAAAGTTTGAAAATATATCCGGTGTTGCCGAAGCAATTTTAATTTTTATTGCTGCGTTTTGGATCATTTATGAAGCTGTTGATAAATTGATAACCAGGGCCGAGGTTGGTAAGCTGGGCTTCGGTTTTGTTGTTATGTTCATTTCAGCCTTTGTTAATATACTTGTTTCCAGGAGACTTTATAAAGTAGCTAAAGAAACGGACTCAATTGCACTGGAGGCCGATGCCCTTCACCTGAAAACTGATGTTTATACATCCGTTGGTGTAGGGATAGGACTTTTGTTAATATGGATCACCGGACTTACATTTCTCGATCCGGTTGTGGCCATTCTCGTTGCATTGTTCATCCTCAGAGAATCGTTTATTCTTTTAAGGAATGCTTTTTTTCCGCTGGTAGACACAGCCATGGCAGAATCTGATATTCAAATTATGATGGATTTATTACAGAATAAATCGTTACGCTTTCATAACCTTAAAACCCGTAAGGCCGGACATTTTAAGTTTGCCGAGCTGCATCTCGAACTATCCCAGAACTTATCGCTTAAAGAAGTACATGATATATGTGATATGGTTGAAAATGAAATGAAAACGAAGATTAAAAATCTTGAAATCAATATTCATGTCGAACCTTTCGATGATCAAAAAAAGGAATAATTGTGGCTTACTTTTTGTATCAGATAGTGTAAATTATTTGACCATGACACTATCAGATGAAGAACGAGAGAAGTTTGAGGCAGATTTTAAATTTTTGATAAACAAGTATATTGAATTCCTTACTTACTACAATCAACTGCTTTGTAAAATTGTCAGGACCCCTGAGGAAGAAAAAGAATTTCAGACCATCCAGAAGTTATTACTGGCTATCGGAGAAGTGTTATCCGCTGCTTTACGGTCGTTGGGGGACGATCTTTTTGGTAAAGCCCTGGATATGTACTATCATTATAAGGATATTGCATCCACCGGCAATAAAGAAGCAGAGATCCTGCTAAATGAATTGAAGCCGGTACTAGCTGCCAGCCTAAGTGCACGCATTAATAAAAATTAGAATTCGAATCTGAATTCTGTTATATGAGTTCAGCAGGCGCCTTCTCAAACAGCTTTTCAATTAATTCACATTCATGATTATGCGAAAATTTTTCGGAGGCTACCTTTTGAGCCTTGGTAGCCATCAGGTCCGATGCCTCCTGGTTTTGAAGAATCCAACTGACTTTTTCGCAGAAGTTGTCCAAATCATTCCAAATATAAAGAAGTCCCAGTTCCCCGAAATTTAATATCTCAGGCGTACCTCCTGAATTAGTAGCTATAACGGGTAATCGGGAAAGCATTGCCTCGATGGTTACCATGCCATAAGTCTCACCCTCTGATGCTAAAATGAAAACATCGATTGCATTGTAAAAAAGGCTTATATCGGACGTGTAATTTCTGATATGTACCTTGTCCGAAAGATTGTGCTCGATCAGATACTGTTTCAAGGCAACAAAGTACTGGTAACTTTCCGGTTCATTTATGGTCGGTTCTCCCATAATGAGCAATTCGGCATTTATGCTTTTATTGTTTAGTGCACGAATGGCTTCCACGAGGAAATATTGCCCTTTTTTGGGGTCTATTCTGCCCAGGATTCCCAAAAGAAATACGGAAGGGTCAATATTTAATTTATGCCTGGCTTCTGATTTCTGATATTTGGGAAGGATAAATTCATTTACTTCCGTGCCCAAGGGAATTACTTCAATTTTTGCCGGATCTAAACGTGTTCTCTCCCTAACTTCGTTCTTTAAAAAATTCAACGGTGCAATCCAGTGGTCGATCCCCGAGAACCTCATGGTATGCAATATATCTTTCTTATTTAACCCGATCTGCATGTGTTGCTGATACACTACTTTTAATTTTCCGAATGAAAATAGTTTGGTGAGATAAATAAAATCCAGGTCCCGATTGTCAAAGACGAATATATTGTCAATTTTATGCTTTTTTAGCATCCTGTAAAACCGGTAAGCACCTAAAAAATCGAAATATTTTCTGTGATTTGGAATTACGTGAGTTTTTATACTGTATTTTTTTGACTCCAGGTAAATTCTTGAGTTCTCATTTGTGTACAATGTTAGTTCCCAACCTCGTTTGTAAAGCCAATGAGCTAACTTCAGGACATTCATTTCCAATCCACCCCAGCCCACCGAACAGCTAAAAAAACCTATCTTATTCATAAAATTAAATTTTACGATTGCTTCTTGCTATCATCTAAAAATCGCTCACAACGAATTATTAGACTTAGCAGAATGGTTAAAGTTTAATTCGGTAGAGAAGAAATGAAATCAGATTTTATTTAGTCAAATTTAGGCTTGAAGAACCAAAAATCTAAAAGCGAAATATTTAGTATGAAACTCTGGTAGTTCTCCGTGATAATGCCTCTGTTTTCCTGGGTATCTTTTATCCCCATCTGGAAAGCAAAGTTAAAATACAGTTTTTTCTGCATAACAGGAATGCCCATACCGAGCGAAAACCCGCGATCTCTTAATTGCTGACCGTTTACCATTAAATAAGAGGTGTTGAGATAGCCTCCTGCACGATACGTAACTTTCTTTAAACCATGATCTCTGAATGAGGTTGAAGGGGTATACTCACCTCCCAGGATGTAATTCTGGCAATCCACAAGTTTAACATTTGATTGTAACGATTGGGATTGCGACCAGTTATAAAACCGGTAGTCCGAAGTTACAAGTAATTTATCGCTGAATTTAAGAGAAAGGCCAACTCCATAAAATTTTGGTAATGTAAACGTACTTTCGCTGGTGGTTTTATCTTGTAATATAGTATTTGTATTGTCGGTAGAAATAATTTCGTGATAAAGGTTTAGTTTGCACGGTAACCCAAATACTCCGCCTACCGTTCCGTTAATCTGGTTGGATAACTTAAACGTATACTGAAATCCGTAATTCAGATATAGTTTCCGTAAGAAAATATTATCTTCAGTGGTTAACGTTCCGCTGACTATTGACGTTGTTATTTCTTCTGTCTGTTTAATGTTACCAAATATGAAGGCAGCATTAACTCCAAGGGATAGTTTCGATCCTATTCTGAATGCATTTCCCCAGTAAAATTGAGTTAGCCCTCCTGACCCCTGTTCCAGAGCATTAAAATATTCGGATGAGCCATCGACGTTTTTTTGTGTGGTTAAACTATTTCCGACACTACTAAAAGGAGCAATCCCCAGACTGTTCTTCCACCATCTGGTATTTCGAAATCCGATAGCGAAAGAGTTTAAACCTACATTATTTGCGTACTCCGATTGAGTGCCGCTTGTAAAATGTGCCGTTTTCCAATTAAGGCCGAAATCTGTCATAAATGAGAGACTATCTATGGTATAATAAGATGCCGGATTTACGTTATTGAGTGAGTTCTCAGACGGCAAAGCAATACCTGCTCCCCCTAGTCCGTTACTCCTTCCTGAACCTATTGGATTGATGTCTCCTATATTATATAGAGAATATGGTGAGCTGGTGCTATTTTGAGCATGTACGATAACACCACCAAACAAAAGGCTGATAAATATATACGTATATAGAATTTTCATTGTTAACAAAATAGAAAATTAATAGCGCCAAAAATAGATCTTAAGTTTTGAAACATTTAAACTTCGATTTCCATCGCCGAGCACTAACCTGTCTAAAGTGGTATAAAGCTCATTTGGAGTAGAAGTAGAAGTAGAAGGCATGGAAATTCCTAAAGCAGGTACATCGTTTGTAGTTGCCTGGACTGCACTGGTTACAAATGATGTAACATCAAATGTGTAATAGGTTTGTTCATTAAACTGATGATCAATGGTTAGTTTTGGTGCAAGTGCATTTCCACTGTTGTCCACTAAAATTCCTGAAATATTATTCAGATAATCTAATTGATAAAGCAGGAGGCTTGAAGGTAATGAAACCGAATTATAGGTGCCTTGAATTGGACTAAGAATCAATTCTGCCTTAAGGATCTTTATATTGGGAGTAGCAGACGTTGAATTTGTACTCGCATCTACAAGTCTTTTCAGGTAGGGAAACTCCAGTCTCGCCATCAATCCGGTACCCGCCTGACAATATACCTGATCCTGGGTATCAAATGAAGAAACAACTTTAGTTTGTTTAGTTAAGGCACTCATTGGACTTGTTGAACTCCATGATGTTTTAATATTATTAAACTGATAAGTCGTATTCGTAACGCTGAATTTGAGGAATCGCTGTCCTCCATCACCATGGTAATAAATCTTCATATACATACTGGAATCCGCTACACCATATCCCATCACACAGGAGTTTGTACTTCTGGAAAACAGTGCAAATCCTTTCAGATGATTTGAGAAGACACTCGTATTGGTCATTTGTGTAGCCGTATTTTTTAACGTATCAAAGTAGTATTTACCAAACGCATCATCCAGCCTGATTTGAATGGAGTCTTTTTTGGCAGGCCGGAGCCTGTTTTTGGACGTTGCTCCCAATACCACCGGATCAAACGGAACGTTGGTCGTATTAAAAAGGTTTCCGTTGGGGTTATTGGCAGAAGTTCTGATATTTTCTATTTTGTCGTTAAGAAGATGAGCCTCTATGGTGTAAACCTTATTCGTATCACCATAATAGTAATGCGAATAAAAAACGGTCAATGCAACAGAATCGTATGCATTATTATTATTTACATTTTGCAAATCCGAGATGCCAGAAGAAGGCAATCCTACTTCGAAATAGGTTGAAGCGGTAATTGTACCAAAATTTCCATCGGTATAAGTTCCTACCAGCGCTTTTTCAAAATTCGACGCCATCGAATCTCTCTTGAAAGTATAGAAATGCACCGTGGAGGTATCCGTGGTAATTACGTCTGTTTTAACACTAATCAAATCCTGACCTAACGTAAATGTATTATCTTTGTTACAGGAGGAAAGCAAAAATATAAAGATGAACCCGGCTAATAGCGCAAAAATGGGCTTACTCATAGCATTTTAAGTCTTAAAAAAACAAAAGAACAAAAGAAACTAGCTTTTAAAAAGTCATTTATACCATAGGATATATATTTATCGATGTTTATAACTAATATATCGACAAAACTATTTTCTTTGGCATCATGGCGAAAGTAGATAAATTATTCCTTATCATCGACACTTATTTTTTATCCATCTATTTTATTTCATGCCCATGGGCAATCTTCGTAAGTTTGGCCAAAATGTAAAAATTAATTTGGAAACCATGAAAAAATCTGGCCTCTTTTTGTTTTCATTAGTATTGACTACCCTTATTTTTTTCTCGTGCAGCAAAAGTACCGATAATACAACATATATTGGAAACTGGTCTTTAAGAAATGGTTCCATCGGAGGACGCACCGGAGCCGTGTGTTTTGTCATTGGAGACTCTGCTTACATCGGATTAGGTTATAATCAAAGTGTATCACCCAGGTACTTTACCAGTTTTTACAGGTATACAGCATATAATAACCAAATGAAACAGGTAAAAGACTTCAAGGGAATCGGAAGAACAAATGCTGTAGCGTTTAGTGTCAATAATAAAGGGTATGTGGGATTAGGTTTTAATGATACGCAAGATAATTATTACCTGAAGGATTTTTATGAATACGATCCTGCAACAAATAGTTGGAGAGACGTTTCTACTTTTGATACAGTAGGGAGGCGCGGAGCAGTGGCTTTTGCCATTGGAAATAACGGATACGTGGGTACCGGTTTGGATGGACAAGGAAGATACCTGAGCGATTTTTGGAAATTTACACCAGACGCCGGACAGGGAAAATGGGATCCGATTCCCGGCATTCCTTTTAGCCGGGCCAATGCAACGACATTTGTACTTAACGGTATGGGATATGTTGTTACCGGAGATAACAATAGTTCATATTCATCTTCGGCTGGTGCTGACCGGTTTTACAGATATAATCCTTCATCCAATGCATGGGAAGAGTTAAGGAGAATTGCTAATGTCAGTACGGAATCGTATGATGACAATTATAATATTGTTCGTTCTTATGCAAGTGGTTTTGCCAGTGCTACGAAGGGATATGTTACCTGTGGTTCAACCAATGGAGGAGCCAGATCGGATACCTGGGAATATGATCCGTCAAATGACATATGGACACAGAAAACTTCTTTTGAAGGATCTGCCAGGTCTCAGGCTGTTGGTTTTATCGTTAGTAGCAAGCTGATGGTTGGTACTGGTAGTTCAGGAAGCAGTTATTATGATGATATCTGGGAATTTAAGCCTGATACTACATATGATCCGCTCAATTAATGAGCTTTTCATGGGAAAGCCTGCTAATCGGAATTAGCAGGCTTTTTTATTAGAATTGATTTTATTATCTCCTGGTTTGAATTTAGTCCTTTTCTTTTGGTAACGTAATGAAATATATGACAAGATTTTTAGTATAGTCACTCTATCATTTAGAACCTGTTTTGTGATTCCTTAATTTTTTATGGAACTGCATCGCAGCGACCTATTTGTAGCAAATAACGACTGGCATAATCGAAAGCCGCATCGCGGTGACTTATTATTTTTATCTCCGTTTATATTTTTCTTTAAGGTAGAGACGCTAATTAAGGAATAAATAAAAAAGGCTGCATGAATCATCAGATTGGTGCAGCCTTTTTATGGCATTATAGTTATTTTATTTTTTATAAGCTTTTAGATTCCGTTGGTGTTGTTGTCGGCACTTGATTTTCATCGATATCTATCCATTTGTAATTTTCTTTAGTTACCAGGAAGCCCAAAGCGCCATCAACATTCCACGGAAGGTTGTTAAAAGAGCTTTTCGTACCGCTGGCATCAAGAAATAGTTGCTGCCCTCCTGATTCTACGAAAGCTATCACATGGTTGAACTGATTGTGCACGGGATAAACATTCTCGGGTCTACCCATGTCTCGTGTCCGGAGTATAACCGGGTTAGCGTTTATGCCGGAACGTCTTAATAAATTTATGAGCAGCAAATTAATTTCGCCGCTGCTACCGGTTTTCTTTTTAAGTATATCACTAAGGTCACGGTCGGTATACATGCTATATGTTCCATCCCATTGAACATTATCCTTTACGTATTGATAGATGCTTTTTATTTTGTCAATCTCTGAAGCATTGGTGTCAAATTGCGGTTTAAAATCAACTCCTTTCATCAGGCGTTTGCCAAAGCGCTCACTATCGAGCCAACGTTTGGTGGCTTCATCCCAGGTTGGAAGCCAGTAAGCCACGTAACCTATAAAACTATTATAATAGCTTTGCCGGTCATTTCTCCAGTCATAATCTTCCCTTGCTGCAGCGAGAATTCGTCTGTAAAAAAACGGATAATTACCATCTGCAAGATACAAATGAACCTTTACTGCAGGGAAATAATCGGTAAGCGCATATACCCCTCGTTGTGGCTCAAAAGGCGGCATATCATTCATGATGAATGTGTATGACTCACCTTGCGCATAGTATACTTTAATGGTGCCTTTGGGTGATTCGTAAAGTACATATTTTTTACCCATCAATTCGCGACGTGCGGCTTTAATCTTGGTATCGTAGAGCCACTGTAAGCGATCTGCAAAGGCTTTCTGCTCGTCATAATCGAGGGCTCTGCCCTTTTGAAATGTTACAAGATAATTGAATCGTCTTGAGATATAAACTCTGTACTCACTCCAAATAACCGGAATCGTAGATTGAAAATACCAATCGCGGAGTTTTACCAAATCAAGTGAACGGATCGTGTAGGAATATTCAATAATAGACCCTACTTTAACATTTGGGAAATGAAGAACTTTCTTTTTGTTCCATCGATCAGTTTGGATATCTTCAATGTTCCTGGGTTTTACTTTTGTTCTTACCAATTTGCCATTAGCCTCCACATTAATTGTCTGGGCTTTCAAACCGCTAAAAATGTCGTAGTAATCATAAAATTTGTAAGGAATTTCGACTGTGCCATATTTCAGACCATCGTCCTTGAGGATTTTTACTCGGACATGCCGGGTGTATTCGGTTCTCGGACCAACATCGGCCGTTCCGAAATCACAGAGTACTACTGCAGGAGCTTTTGGATCGCTCTTGTAAACTCTCATGCTGGTGTCAGTAGAAAGTAATTTGCCCCAATGAATGGGAACTTTTTGTGCTGATGCCACGCTGAATGTCATCGCGCACAACATGGTTATCAATAAAATTCGAGTTTTCATAAGTCTGGGTTTTAAAAATTTAAAAGACCGTAATTGAAATGAATTTTCACCAGCAAATTCGATCAAAAATAATGCCAATAAAAAAAGGTAATCTTCTGTTCCACCTCAAAAAACAAAAGATCACCTTAAAATCTAAAATGCCTGATACACAAATGTACAATAAACTATTTTCTAAGAAAAGAAATTAGTTTTATCTATTTGATATTTAACAATATTTAACCTTTCTTCCTTACTGTACTCTTATTTTAAGAACAATTTTTTTGTCAACATCGCATCCTTCTATTTTAATATTTGGCCGATGTGCTTCCTGTGGGAAAAAGAGGAAGAAGGTACCAGGCTGAGCTTCGTAATATCTTCCTGCGTTTGAAGTATAATTGGCATTATCTTTTTTTTCGTCATATGGCACGGTTACCGTTGCTGTGGAAACCGGTGTCACACCCATTTTTTCTTTTCCTTTAATAACATACTGCAGATCGATATATTTTCTATGTGATTCCCATTTGGTATCCTCGAAGTTTTTTGTTGGATTTTCGGTTACAGAGGCAAAAAGGTTATCGCCATCGATAGGGTATTTGCCAACGGCGAGAGTTTCGAGGTCTGTGTTCTTTAAGTAGGCAAATGCTTTGTCCCATAATGCTTTGTTTTTGTGGTATTGAATAGCAAATTCAATCTGATCAGTTGAATCATGAGCTTTCAGTTTGAGCCCATTGAGCCAATCACCGGATTGAAACCATTTTGCCGCCTTTTCTTTGGTCCAGGTTTCAGAAGTCTGGGATTTACAGGAAACTCCAAAACTAATGGTGAACAATACAATAAGTGTAAAGGATGCTGTACGTAATATTAATTTATTCATAAATAGAATTATTAGGTTGTTTGTATTAATTGACCCTTGTTTGTAAACAATAAAGGTAAAATATTCGCTAAGGAAAACCAAATCATTTACCGCCAGGCAATGTAAACGTAAATGTACTTCCAACACCCGACTGGCTTGAG